>JBFMBP010000070.1 GCA_040755155.1 Candidatus Omnitrophota bacterium
GGACGTTGAGTTCAAACTCCATGCGCCGATGAATACGGTGGTGGAATGCGTCTACCGCAACGGGAAAGTCGAACGGCTCGCTGTAACGCCGCCGGAACGCACCCAAAACGTAGTTATAAAACAGTGATGAGTGACAAGTGGTTAGTTGTAGGGTGGGATCAAAGCGAAGCGCAGCCAACAGCGACAAGGCGACATGGAGATATGGCGATATGTCCCACAGTCCCCCAGTCCCAAAATCACCGCGTTGCCAGTTTCAGGGAAGCGGAGTTGATGCAATAGCGCAAGCCGGTGGGCTGAGGGCCGTCGTTGAAAACGTGGCCGAGATGGGCGCCGCAGCGGCGGCAAACGATTTCGGTGCGTTGCATACCGTGGCTGTTGTCGGAATGTTCTTCGACGTTTTGCCCTTGGATAGGTTGATAAAAACTCGGCCAGCCGCAACCGGAATCGAATTTTGCGTCCGAGCCAAAAAGTTCCTGGCCGCAAGCGGCGCAGATGTATACGCCCGGCGTATTCGTACTCCAATACGCGCCGGTGAAGGGGCGCTCCGTACCTTTTTCCCGCATGATATAGAACTGTTCGGGAGTGAGAATCTTGCGCCATTCTTCGTCGCTTTTTACGATTTTATCCGGCATTTTATTCTCTCCTGTTTTTGCAACGGCGGCTTGAACGGCGGAAGCGCTTTTCTTCTCCAGTTTCATTTCCTGCTTATCCGAACGGCATGCGGTTAGAGCGGCAGCTAATACGATTATCGCAAGCGCAATGTTTCGTGTCATCATCGAATCGCCTTTATTCTTTGCCATGCTTTCGCTTTCGATTTCTTTATCTTATCATCATACCATCTCATGCCGATTTCGGCCATGAGATAATCATTCATGTTATGCAGCAAGCGTTCTCTCGTCCTCATAGTTTTGTTGCGTTATTGAATCACGGATAGTACGGATTCTTTTGGATTTCACGGAAAAATCGTTCTCATAACGCGATCCTTTGCGTCAAAGTCTTTTTTTCGTGTTTTTCTTTTTCATTTCGTGGTTTCGTGATTCAATACGATAAACAAAATCCCCTTACCGTTTTTTATTGCGCGTAATATGAGTTATCATCTTTCCATCTCGCGCCGATAAATGGAGTTTAAAAATGATAAAATGCAACCTGAGAGTATTCATAATCGCCATCCTTACATTAACCGTCATCGCTTCCCAAATTCTTGCCAGCGATAATTCTCAAAATCCCGATCCCTGGCGCGCTTTGCAAACCATCGAACGCAGCGTTCCCGATGCGGGCGATCATCCTGGCAATGTGTTTTTGGAAGGCGAGAACGTCGTCATCCCTCAACCTTCCTCTCTTCCGGAAAACGCAAATCAATGGCGCATTGTTGACGATAAGGACGCCGTCATCAAAAGCGGCGACCTTCCAAAAGAAAAAGATGCTCCCATTCATTGCGGGCTTTTGGGCATTGGATGGTATCGGA
This sequence comes from Candidatus Omnitrophota bacterium, assembly GCA_040755155.1. Taxonomy (NCBI): domain Bacteria; kingdom Pseudomonadati; phylum Candidatus Omnitrophota; species Candidatus Omnitrophota bacterium. The sequence goes on from JBFMBP010000070.1 coordinate 1,466, forward strand.
TCGAATGGCTGGACGAGAAGGAAAGTTGCGTCCATTGGACGGCGGCGGCGGTTTTGGCGAAGTTAAAAGCGCCGATTCCACAGGATTCGCCTGTCTGTCTAGACGGCGCTCATTCCTGGTTCGCCAAAAACGATCCAACGAAGCAGGAACAATTGTCGCGCTTGGCCGCTCTCGCGGGAGCCAACTGGATTCGCGACCGCCTGCGCTGGAGCGAAATGGAGACGGGGCCGGATCAATATGCGGAACATACGACCTACGACGACGCGGCGGAGATTCAAACGCGTTTGGGATTGAAAGTCTTGCAAGTTTTTCACGATTCCCCCGCCTGGGCTGTGGAAGAGGGATCGAATCAGGGGCGCTTTCCCCGCGACTTAAGGATTGTTTATAACTTTTGCAAAACCATGAGCCAGCGCTTTAAAAATCGCGTGTTGGCGTGGGAGCCATGGAATGAAGCCAACATAAAGAACTTCGGCGGACATACTGCCGACGAGATGTGCTCCATGCAGAAGGCGGCCTATCTCGGCTTCAAGGCGGGCGATCCTCAAGTTACTGTCTGTTGGAACACTCTGGCAGGCGCCGGAACTCCGCCTTTCGCCAAAAGCATATTGGAAAACGAGGCTTGGCCTTATTTCGATGCGTTCAATATCCATTCTTACGATTGGACGGACGCTTACGAAGCCCGCCGCCAACCGGCGTTGAAAGCCGCCTGCGGACGGCCGATCTGGATGACGGAGTGCGATCGGGGCATCCATTGGCAATCGGGAGCGCCGGAATACGACCTTTCGCGCCGCGACGAAATATTGAAAGCGGAATTCATCGGCCAATCTTATGCGCAAAGCCTGTTTGCAGGTTGCCAACGCCATTTTCATTTCATCCTGGGGCAGTATATCGAAAACAACATTCAGTTCGGCCTTTTGCGCCGCGATCTTACGCCGCGCCCCGGCTACTGCGCTCTCGCCGCCGTAGGCCGATTTTTTGCGGGCGCCAAGTGTATAGGAAAATGGAAAAGCGCTGACAATCCCGACATCCATGTCGTCGCTTTCCGCTCTCAGCCGGACGGCTCCGAGCGGGATGTCTTAATCGCCTGGACGGAAAAACAAGCCGATTGGCCGGATCGGGGAAACGCCGCCGCCGATTGGCCGCTGCCGAAAACGCTGAAGATCGAAGGAATTTTCAATTATTTAGGCAGACCTTTGGGAAAAGAAATTCCTGCAAAATTAACCTCGGCGCCGCTGTTTATCCTGCTGCCCAAAGGCGAATCGCAAAAACTGGAGTTTAGACCGCCTTTGCTCGCCAGCGATTATCGTTCCGGCGAGGCTTCGCCCATCGTCATGCAGTTGCGAATGCCTATTCCAACCATCGTTCAAATAGAATCCGGCCCCTGGATCCATGAGTATGAATACATAATCGAAACGGACAAGGAGATCGAACTGCCGCTCTATGTTTACAATTTCAGCAGCGAACCGGCGAAGGGTTCCGTCGTATTGGAACATGCGCCCGAAGGATGGAAACTGAAGCCGGAGCGTTGGGATGCTTCCATCGAACCGATGGGCATGACGCGCCTGACCGCCCATTTGCTTAAACCATCCAGCCCTAGCGATAAAAAAGCGGATACTTGGATCAAACTGCGCGGCGATTTCGGCGAAGCGGGGAAATCCACGCTTGCGTTTCGTATGATTTCTACTCCCGATGAGGGATACGACAATTGAATCTATATGGCAATTAATGGATATTGTTGACTATTTATGGCAATTCCATACCATGAGAATCCTTCATTGAATTGATTGGATGATATGTATCTCAATATAATGGAGTTATAATCCAATATATTTTTATTTTCGTCCTCCTCGAACCTTAAGATAAAAGAAATATTTCATCTATCTTTATTAAATAAATGATACTTCTCTTGACAAAGAATTCACTATTTTGGTAAATTCAGAACGATTTTGACTTAATCGGCTTAAACTTTATTACTCTAATTAAGGGAGAGAGACAAATGAAACGATTGGGATTCATGGCGGCGGCATCATTTCTATTGATTGTTTCGCAAAGCTGGGCTTGGGAATTCAACCAAGATGGAAACAAGGAAGGCTGGATGATCGGCCAGGCTATCAAAAGCCTTGAAGTCAAAGACGGCAAAATGATCGCATCGGTGGCGGCGGGAACGAACGATCCGTTTATCAACGGTCCCTTCGGTCCTTACGACGGCGACCGCATCACGGGCGTCGAAATGAAAATGAGATGGTCCGCCGACGTCTCGAATACCGGCGGCAAGTCGGTTTATTATTTTCCCGCCGCCGGTTCGCATGGCAGCGCGGATTACGCTATTCCCTATCCAGGTGAATGGATTATTGTCTATATCGATCTTTTGACGGCGCAGGGCGGCGACAGTCCCCAACCGTGGGGCGGAGAAATCAATTCCATCCGCATCGACGTCGCCGATAACGTTCCCGAAGACTACACGGTGGAAATCGATTGGGTGCGCTTCGTCGACGGCGCCATCGAAAACGACAATTTCGAACTAGGCGACCTTTATCCTTGGAAATTAGTCGGCCAGGGAACCATCGATTCGTTTCAAGTCAACGATAAGGATTGGTATTCCGAATTTTACAATGTAGAAGCAACCGGACTTGGCAGTGACAAATATCACGGCGTTTCTCAATCCATTCTCGGCGGCCTGGAATTTGCGAAAGGAACTTCCGTCGCCGTCGTCGGCGCGGCGAAAATCCCCGCTGGTTCGTGGGACGCCAATTCCACTCTTTGGTTCCGCATCAGCGAATCTAATGGAACCACGGAAAATAACAGTCCGCCTATCGAAGTCAAAGTATTCGACCAATGGTTCGAATTCGAAAGCCGCTTGACTTTGCAGTACGAACCCGCCGAGCGCAAGAAATTGGACGTAGAACTCTATTCCAAAAATCCATCGGGCAAATCCTTTTTCTTCGACGATATTTTTGTGGATATCCAAGAGCCGAAAGAAGAGGAAGAGTATTGGGCCTGGCCCAATTCCAATTGGGAATTCAATACCGACGGCGATTTCGACGGTTGGTCCAAACCAGGCTGGACTTCCATTAGTTCTATGGAAGTCGCCAACGGCGTTTTAACGATTCATATCCCCGCCGGGGCCAACGATCCCGTCATCGAAGGTCCGGCCGGTCCCTACAACGCGGATAAGATGACGGGCATCGCCGCCCGGATGCGCGTATCGTCGGGCGCCAGTCTCGCCGGATGGGCAAATTATTGGTTCCCCGTCGTCGGAGGACATGCCTCGAAAGGATATACGGTTCCCGTGGAAGGCGAGTGGTTCGTCCTTTACCAGGATTTAAGCGATACGTGGGACGGCTGGTTCAATAATATCCGTTACGATTTCGGCGATTTTTCCACGGTGGATTACACGGTGGAAATCGATTGGATTCGTTGGGTGGACGAATCGATCGACAATAACGGATGCGAAGGCGATCTAGCGCCGTGGCGGCACGAGGGCGCCGGTTCCATCGCCGATTTCGCCCTCTCGAAAGAGAAAAAGTTTTCCGGCGAATCGTCGCTGCAAATCAAAGGTCTGGGCAGCGATCAATATCACGCGGCGGTGCAGGATATCGAGAAGGGCTTGGAGATTCCCAAAGGAGCGACGGTAACATTGAGAGGCTATTATTATGTTCCCGCCAGTTCATGGGACGCCAATTCCCACATCTGGTTCCGCGTTCAGGAGTGGAACGGCAAAGCGGAAAACAACGTAGGCAGCATTCTGAAGCCGGAAGCGTTCGACGCATGGGTTCCCTTCGAGCATAAATTGACCTTGCAGTTCGATCCCGGCGAACGCATCCAGATGGCGATTCAACTCTATTCCAAAACGCCGGCTGGAACCTTCATCTACGCCGACGACCTATTCGCTACGGTTTACGCCGCGCCATTGATAGGCGGGTGGCCGGTCAACGCCGTCAAACTATCCCCGGGACAAAATATCGCCATTGACGGAAAGGTCACGCCGGAAGAATACGCTGGAGCTCAGCCGATGGTCATGAATTCGGAGACCTTGTCAGGCGCCGCAGATCCCTATTTCCCGGAATACGCGCACGCCGGAATCAATCCGCCCAGCGCCGCCAAGGCAACGTCATTGGATGATTTCAACGCCGCTTACTATTTCATGTGGGACGATCAATTTTTCTACGCCGCCGTATCGGCTCAAGACGACAATTATTCCTACGTAGGTCCCTATCCCAACGGTTCGGACGCCTTGCAATTCGTCTTCGCCGAAACGCCGGACGAAACGCTGTCAGTTATGATGTACATCCCCACTATCGCCGCTGACAAGGGCGATGGAACTATTGACGCCAAGAACGATTTCGACGGCTGGCTCAAGATCGACATCATGGCTAAATCCACTATCGCCGCCAGCCTCGATAAAAATACGCAGGATTGGGCGGTGGAGATCAAAATCCCTTGGACGGCGATGCAGGGCGATTTCACCAACGACATCTTCCCGCCTAAGACGGGAGACATGGCGGGCTTCGCCGTGCTTTCCATCGATTACGACAACGGCATTCTCGATTGGTTCGGATGCAACCACTCTTCTTTCCCCTGGCAATCGCTAGGGGTGGAACGCATCTACTTCATCGAACGTCCCGTTTCCGTGAAGGATTGGTCATTATTCTGATTTATGCAAAAAAGAGGTAAGAAAAATGGTGGGCTACGCTTCGCTTTGAGCCCACCCTACACAATTGATTCCTTGAAATCGCTAAACGAATTACAATATCCCGGACTTGCAGCGTCATGCGAGTCCGGGATATTTATGCGAGGAGAGATAATGAACGCTCAAAGAAAAGGTTTTACGCTGATCGAATTGCTCATCGTCGTGGCCATTATCGGAGTCCTAGCGGCCATCGCCGTTCCCAATTTCTTGAACGCTCAAATCCGCGCCAAAATCGCCCGGACGCATTCCGACTTGAAAGCCTTCTCCACGGCGATGGAAATGTATTTTCTCGACGGCAACGAATACCCGTGGGGCAATTTTCCCAATTCCGTCGGCGGCTTTACGACGGCGAGCCTTACTTGCTTATCTACTCCGGTCGCCTATCTTTCCTCCGTCATGCAAATAGACGCTTTCGGCGAGGGTTCCTGGACGGCGAACGGACCGACCAATAAAGATTACTACACCTACGTCAATTACAACGGCTTTTGGGCGCGCAACGATACAAGCGCCCAAGGGTATTTCAAAAACAATCATCCCTATTTCAAAGGCTACGGCATGGCTAGTTTCGGGCCGGACAAACGGGACTCCGGCGGCGTCTGGGGCACGCTGTATTATAAGATCGGCAACATGACAATATGCAATTCAACCCTGTACGGTCCATCCAACGGCCTCGTCAGCCTGGGCGATATTTGCCGCTACGGCGGCGAGGCGCAACTGACGACGGCGGGAGGTCAATAACCGCTTTCCACAATCCGTTATTCGCCGCCGGAATTGTTCTTTTCCACCCAACAATATTTCTTGAAATATTTCTCGAAGAACTTGCGCGCCAAGGCGGCGGGATCACCGGTTGGAGCGGAGGGATAGGATTCGTTTCCATGCGTCCAATTCTCTTCCCATTGCCGCACGTCCCGTTGAAACGCTTCCTCATCGAATGGTTTATTGTCTCGTAAAGACATATTCAGGCGGTCGATCAGCATCCGCCAGCGGGGAAGATAGAATCCCGTAATCAATCCAGACCATTCTTTGCGGGCGTAATCGTGCAGGTCGGAATCGCGCCCGCCCCAGAGGGTGAGCACATTGCGAGCGTTCCATTCGCATTGGCGCTTTTCTTTTTCGTCGCCGCCCCAGCGTTTGGCGTCTTCCAGCCATTTTCCCAAGAGAAATTCTTCGCGGGACGCCAATAGTTCGTCCAAGTCCTTAAAGAGTTGCAAGAAATCCTGCGAAGCCGAGGCGAAAGTTCTCTTATCCTTTTCCTGGAAAGCGGCGATCATGCGGAGGTTTAAAGGATCCGAGAGCGACGATAAAACCTGGCGAGTAACATTAACCAAATCGAATTGATAACTATCCACTTTCCCAAGTTCCCTCGAGCATTGCAGCAATTGTTCCCAAGCCAGGGCAATTGTAAGCGCTTCGGATGGAATATGCGCGGCTTCCAAAGTAGCAGTCCCGCTGGAGATGGCGGGACGGGCGCAAATCGCCGAACTCGTCCGGGACGCGCCGGAATATGCGGAATTCAGTAATAATTCCCATGCTTTTTCTGCGGGAGGAAGCCGGCGTCCGTAGCGCCGATGAGCATATTGCGCCATCCATTCGCCGAGATCGACAGGCTGACTGCGCCAAGCCATTTCCGTCATGAAATCGAAGGCGGCGGGATTGTAATCAAGTCCTTCCTGGATCATGCCGATTCCCGATAGTCTGCCGCGCTGGGGATCGTTCATGGCGGCGAAAAGGTCTTGGTTGATTCGCGGCAACCGCCCATGAAGATGAACCGTGTTTCCGAAATTTTGCAGGATGCACCAAATCCACGGCTGGCCGTAGAACGATTCCGTTTGATTCCACACCGGCGATTCGTCGCAGTAAAGATCGAGGACGATCAGCCGTTCGCCGGGGACGGATTGCAGAAACGCTTTCGCCTGCGGCGGCCGCCAAAATTCTCGATTATTGTAGAAAATCCATCCCTGCATTACCCATACCGCCAGCGGATCGGCGGCGGCCATCGCCCCGCAAATCGCTTTGCCCATCGCATCCAGAAATTGGGGATCGCTACTGGGCGGCGTCATTTCGATAAAGGTATCGGCGGCGTACAGATGATCGCTGCCGAAGAGTTTCGTCTGCGCTTCGACGAAACTCTTGCCGATGCGCGCAAACAATGGATCGAGCGGATCGAGAAAATAAGTATCCCACTCGATCCAACGAATTTTCTGCAATTTGGCGTCAGGAAATTTTTCTTGAATCGCTGGGGGAACATGGCCGGTGAATCCCTGCAAAACCGGCGTCATGCCCAACTCGCGTTCCCGCGCTAAAATTTTCTGCTGCAATTCCGCGCGCCGGTCGATCCAGTCCGCCGCCAAGGGTCCGCCCCAGCCGTCGAGACAGCCCATCCAGCCGAAGGGCAGATAAGGCGGACCGGCGAGAAAATCCTCCAGCTGCTTCTCGCTCAAACCCAAATCGCGCAGTAAAATCCGCCATACCGCTTCTTCCCCCGTAACCGCCAGCGGCATATTGATTCCATTAAGCGCCATCCAGTCGATCATGCGCTCCCATTGCGGCCAATCCCACCACGCCAGCGAATAGCCGAAGCAGCAATAGTTGAAGAAATAACGATAGCGATGGGGGCTGATTTGGCGGATTTTCTTGTCCACGGAGGGTAAGGGATCGGGAAGATTCAATTGCGAACCATTCCAGGAAAAATCGGCGCGGGCGTAATATTTCAGATACCAGTTCAACGCCGAGCAAAGAGCCACGCCATTCGAACCGCGCAAGATAATCTTATGGTCTTGGCTTTCGATTTCGAAAACGTCTTTCCCGTCTTCCTGCGAGATGGATTCCATGACGAATGCGCCAGCCTGCTTTGGAATCAATCGCGTCAACACGCCATGCGCCGCTTGGATCGCGTCCTTCTTCTCCTCTCCCTTGGCATTTAAGGCTACGACTGCCAAGCCAAGGATAGCCATAAATAGAAATGCAGTTTTTTTGTTATATTTTTTCTTCATTTTCATGAGCCTCGATTCGTACTAGATTGTTGCGTATATTGCGTTATTGAATCACGGATTTCGCGGATTCTTTTGGATTCCACGGAGAAATCTTTCGTACTGCGTGATTTCTTACATCAACCGTTTTTCTTTTCTTTTTTTCGTGTTTTTCTTTTTCATTTCGTGCTTTCGTGATTCAAACGGCAATAGTAAGTGATTCCTTAAATTACCCATTGCGCTTACATTCGATTATAAAAAAAATCTCTCGGAATTTCTACAACATAAACTTGCGAATATCCACTGCGGTCGCTGGTAAATGCAGCGTAACGGCGCGACGGGCTGAACGAGGGATGAGGATGCGTCCATTGCGGCCCGTAAACCGTATCGGTTTTCATTTCCATCCAAGTACTTTCGGCGGCGGCGCCGAGGCCGCTGCAGCGGGCGGCGGCTTCGAAATCGGCTTTCTCCGCATAGCGCGTCTTCATCCACTGCGAACCGGCATTGCTGCTTTGAGGAAAGCAAACGGTCGTGCGCTTGCCCGTGGCCGTTTCCACCAGCTGCAAGCCGATGTCGGGATGATTAGTATCGCAGAGAATATAGCGCCCGTCGCGGCTGGGGCTGATATGCCAGGCGTTGAATTCCGCAATCGTATGAATCTCGCCGTTGGATAGGTTCATCCGTTTAATGGCGTAAGGCCAATAGACGAAAACCAAATCGCCCGTATCGCCCAACCAGGTTTCATGAACGACGTATTCGTCATTAGTATGCGAGTATAAGCAACGCAGACCAGTTCCATCACGTCGGATGAGGTGCATTCGCGGCGCGGGATCTTGAGCGAATTCGATGCAATTGGAATCGGTAGGGTGGAATTGGGGATGAACAATGACGTTCCGTTGGCGATAGACGATCGACGCTTCGCCGCCCTGCGCCGAGCATACTGCAATTCCGTTTTCTCCCTTTAAGCGAATAGCGGACGTCAACCAACGCCCATCGGAGGAAAGATCGACTTCGCCCAGTCTGCCGCCGGGAAACTGCGCCAAAGTTTTTTCCGTTAGATCGTCTAAATATAGAGCGACGATTCGATCCGCTTGCGTGAAATAAACGATGGTTCCGTCATGGGAAATAACGGCGGAAAAACTGTTTATATCCGCCGCATCCGTCAATTGCAGTATCGTCCCTACGGGAAAATCCGCGCAGTAAAAATTGGCCGTTCCATTGCGAAATCCCGCAAAAAAAAGATGCTTTTCGTCCGGCGAAAAGGATGACGTTAAAAAATACAAATGATGATGAATGCTGGGATGATTCGTGATTTGCCAAACAATTGCGCCGGTGCGCTCGTCTTGCGTCCGTTGAATTTCTCGCGGCCATTCCCTGCCCTTGCCGTTCACGTTCGCAGCCTCCGTAAAAGAAATCGTCACTACTATTAACAGACGCCCTCCATATCCTTCAAGGCGCTATTACGGTAGGATAAAAAAAAATGAATGGCTATTGCCGATAACTTATTCGAGGAGAATAACCATGCAAGCGAATCATTCCACTCGCCGCGTTTTTCTATCCGCCGCCGCCGGGACGCTGGGGATGTTATCCACTACCGCCCTGGCGCCCGCCAGCGTTTTAGGCGCCAACGACCGGCTGCGCATCGCCATCATCGGCTGCGGGGGACGCGGGACGTATTTGATGGAAACGGCGCAGAGTTTGGATAAAGAATGCTCTGTGGAAATTGCAGCGGTTTGCGACGTATCCAAGAAAGCGATGCAAGCGGCGGCAACTAAGGCGGCTAATGCGGCAGGCCGCCAGCCTTTCGCTCATCAACGATATAGAGAAATCCTTTCCCGCAACGATGTGGACGCCGTCATGATCGCCACCGCCGATTTCGCCCACGCCCGCATTCTTACGGAAGCGGCGCTGGCGGGCAAGCACGCCTACTGCGAAAAGCCTATGTCCAACAACATCGCCGACGCCAACGCGGCGGTAGACGCCGTCGAAGCCAAGAAGGTCATTTGCCAGGTGGGTACGCAGCGCCGCAGCCATGTTCCCCATCATCAAGCGGTGGAATTGGTACGCTCCGGCGTTCTCGGCATTGTTTCTGAAATTGAATGCCAATACAACCGCTGCGAAGGCAGTTGGCTGCGCGATTATTCCGGCGTGCAAAAAGACGATGTGGATTGGGATCAATTTCTCATGAACTTGCCCAAACGGGAATTCGATCCTTGTCGCTACCGCTGCTGGCATTTATTCAAGGATTATTCCATCGGTCTTGCGGGTCTGCTCGGCGCTCACGTCATCGACGTCGGCCCTTGGTTCATGGACGATCCGCTGCCACTCTGCGCCAGCGCGGAAGGCGCGACGCTGGTTTGGAAAGAAAAACGCGAGCAGTACGATACATTGGAAAGCGTCTTTCAATTTCCGAAAGGCTTTCTCCTGTGCTTCACTTCCCGCCTGGGCAATTCCGCTGGAGGCACCGAAACGCAAATTCGCGGAACCAAGGGAACCTTCGATACGGCGACGCTGACGGCGTCCGGCGAGGGCGGGGGAAGAGACGCCATTAAAGAACCTATCAAGATCAATCAGGTAGGCTTCCCCGACTGGAGCGACGCCAAGCCGCATATTAAAAACTGGCTCGACTGCATCCGCAGCGGCAAGAAGCCCAACGCCGACGTCCACGCGGGATACTCGCATTCCGTGGCGTCCATCATGGCGCATCAAGCCGCAGACCTAGGCCGCCGCTTGCGCTACGATCCTGCAAAGCGGGATATCGTTTAGCGAAGATTCTTCACAAACGCCAAGACGCGAAGCGGGATGGCCTCGCTTCGCGCCGGAACGGCGTTCTAGAGCGCATTGACTCCACACCGGCGCTTTGATAATCTTGCTCGTAATTTAAAATCTTTCTCTATCATTTCCATTCGAGAATTTTTAATAGCATGATGAATATCCGGCGTTCGTTCGATACGTTTGGGATGGGGCTGATCTTCCTCGTCCTTTGCCTCTTTTTTTGGACGCAATCGGACCGGTTTCTCACGCCGCAAAACTTTTCCAACCTGCTCGTTCAATCCACCGTCAACATCATCATCGCCACGGGTATGACCTTCGTGATCTGCGCGGCGGAAATCGATCTATCCGTTGGTTCTTTACTAGCGTTATGCGGCATGATTACCGCCTTTACGCTGCGCTGCGATCCGGAAACCGGATTGAATCTGCCCATGAGTTTTGCGGGATACGTTCAAAGCGCCTTGCCATATCTTTTTCCCGGCGTCTTCGGCTGGTGGCTGTTGGCGGGAGGACTCTTTCTGGTTATATCTCTGCTGCCAGGGATTCTTGCGGGATTGTTGACGGGTTTGATGGTCGTAAAGTTCAGCGTCCCTAGTTTCATCGTCACGCTGGGGCTGATGATGATCGACCGAGGATTAGCCCGCTATCTCACCAACGCCCAGCAAATCACGGGGATGCCCTTGCCTTTCATGACTATCGGTTCGGGATGGCTGCAAATCGGAGGGCGCGATATTTTGCCCTATTCCGTTATTATTGCATTCTCCATCGTTATCATCGGCGCGTTGCTGCTTTCCCGCAGCCGGTTCGGGCGAAACATCCTCGCCGTGGGCGGCAATATCCAAGCCAGTTATCTCAGCGGCGTTCCCGTGAACCGAACCCGTTGCCTGGCGTTCGCCGTTTCCGGATTCTGCGTAGCGGCGGCGTCCATCGTGCAAACTTCGCGCATCTTCATCGGCGATCCCAACGCGGGCGAAGGCTACGAACTCAACGCCATCGCCGCCGTCATTATCGGCGGCGCCAGCCTATTCGGCGGAAAAGGGTCCGTCTTGGGAACGCTCTTCGGCGCGCTTATTATCGGCGTTCTCCGCAACGGCCTCGACCTGATGGGCGTAACCGATCACATTAAGCAGATTGTCATCGGCGCGATGATCGTGTTAGCCGTACTCCTCGATTATTACCGCCGAAAGTTATATCGTTCCGCATAGATCATTAAGACGCAATTCTTAAAGATAAGAAAAAATTGGAGGACATAGCACCATGATCCGGCGTCAATTTCTGGCAGGCATGGGCGCGGCTTTGGGATCCGCCGTCCGCGTATCCCCCGCCTCGGCCGCCAGCAAAAAATATCGCATTGCGCTCGTTATGAAAGCGCTTTCCAATCCCTTCTTTCACGCTATGGAATTAGGAGCGCGGGAAGAAGCGGAGAAGCTCGGCGTGGAACTGCTTGTGCAGGGAACGAACAAAGAAACCGACATCACGCAGCAAGTGAGCATCGTGGAGAATTTCGTCACGCAGCAGGTGGACGCCCTCGTCATTGCGCCCGCTAGTTCTTCGGGCCTGGTTCCGGTTCTCTTCCGCGCTCAGTCTCAAGGCGTTTACGTCGTCAATATCGACAATCCCCTCGACGAAGCTGCCAAAAAGCAGATTCAACTGCAATGCCCCTTCATCGGCTCCGACAATGCGCTGGGCGCTTCGTTAGCCGTCCACGATCTCATCGCCGCGATGGGAGGCGTTGGCGAGGCCGCCATTCTGGAGGGCATCCCCGGCGTCATTAACGCCGAGTTGCGCAAAAAAGGCGCGATGAGAATCTTCGACGCCGAGCCGCAAATCAAAGTCGTCGCTTCCAATACGGCGGAATGGGAGACGGAAAAGGGCTACAGCGTTTTCACCAACATCCTCACCGCCCATCCCAACATCAAAGGGCTTTTCGCCGCCAACGACAACATGGCGCTCGGCGCCATCCGCGCCATCGACGCAGCGGGAAAAAGCGGTCAGATCGCCGTCACTTCCTACGACAATCTGCAACCGGCGCAGGAAGCGATTCTGGGCGGAAAGATTATTTCCACCATCGAACAGCATCCCGAGTTGATGGGAGCATACGGGGTCAGAGCGGCGAAAGACCATCTCGACGGCAAGGAGGTTCCCAATTATATTCCCACGCCGCTGGAAGTCATCGATTACCGCTATTTGATTCTCAACAAGAAAAAATAAATTCGGCGGCGTTCAGCATGTAGGGTGGGCTCAAAGCGAAGCGTAGCCCACCAACTCCTTCTAAAGGTGTTTCAGAAGAGTAACGACGAACAAGGATTCCTTCTATGGGAAATATCTACGTGGTTGGCAGTTCCAATACGGATATGGTGGTGAAATGCAAATCCCTTCCTGGTCCGGGCGAAACGGTTCTAGGCGGCGAATTCGTCCAGGTTCGAGGAGGCAAAGGCGCCAACCAAGCGGTCGCCGCCGCTCGTTTGGGCGGAAACGTCTCTTTTTTTTGCCGCGTAGGAAACGACGCATTTGGACTACAAAGTTTGGAAGAGTATAAGAAAGAAGGCATCGACGCTTCGAACATCGTTGTCGATAACAGCGGCGCTTCGGGCGTAGCGTTGATCGTCGTCGACGGCAAAGGCGAAAACTACATCGCCGTAGCCCCCGGCGTCAACGCCAACCTGAGGCCGGACGACGTAGAGCCGCTGCGCTCCCTGTTGAAACCGGGGGACGTCGTCCTTATGCAATTGGAAATTCCGATGGATACTGTTATGCGCGCGGCGCAAATCGGCGATGAAAAAGGGGCGCTCGTCATTCTTAATCCCGCTCCCGCTCCCGCTAAAGGATTGCCAAAATCCATCTGCCATTGCCTCGATTTCATCCTGCCCAATCGCCATGAAGCGGAGGCGCTCGTCGGCGCGAAAACCGTTCCCGAAGTCATGAGCCAGGGATTATTGGAAACCGGCATTACCAACGTTATCATCACTCTCGGCAAAAGCGGCTGCATATGGTCCAACAAACACGGCGTCCAATCCTTGCCCGCCTATCCTGTGAAAGCCATGGACTCGACGGCGGCGGGTGACGCCTTCGCCGGAGGGCTGGCTGTCGCCCTCACCAAGGGATGGAGCGTTCCCAAAGCCATTCAATGGGCGCAAAAAGCGGCGGCGTTATCCGTCATGCGGATGGGGGCGCAAACCTCTCTTCCCACGCTCGAAGAAATCGATAATTACCCATTTCCTGATATCCCAGAATATAAAGAATAACCATCGATCCGAATAAAACGAAAGAAGGGATCAAACCCGCTGGCTTGATCTCTTCTTTTTTTATAGGGATAGCCTGGATCGATCCGTCTCATCCACGCTGCCCAGACGCGGCAGGAACCGCCTTCTTTACGAGAGGCGTCCCAAATTACAAGAACAGTTGACAAGACAGGATATTTTATGAATTAATCATGCGGAATGGCGATTACGAATTACGCCATGTATTCCATACAGATAAACGTAGAGGAAAGCCGTCAACCTATTCGAAATAAAACTTCGGGAAGGAGAATCGTAATGAACCATCATCCATCGCAAACAGGTTGCGCTCACTGCCTTATGAACCGCCGTAATTTTCTCGTGAAGGGCTGCCTCGCCGGCGCCGGAGCGGCTGGAATTCTGGCGAATCCCAACCAGCTGCTGGCGGAAGATAAAAAATCTAAAATAAAAATCCGGATCGTCTATTCGCTGCATGACGTGGTTCAGCCGGGACCGGATTGGCCCAACGTTGGATTCAATTTCGCGCCGGTTATGGAAAAAATCGCTAACGAGCTAACTCAACGTCTGCCTCATTTCGAGTTCGCGGCCTCGATGGCTAAAGGAGAACAGGAGGCGAAAGCGATCCTGGAGCAGGATCGCGCGGCGGACATCGACGGCTACCTGGTTTATCAGTTGAATTGCTGGAATCGCGTCGTCCAGACGATAGCGAAATCGGACAAACCGGTTCTCTACGCCGATTTCCAATTCGCGGGCAGCGGCGGATTCCTAGTTTATTCCGCGGATTTCCTGCGTCAAAAAACGGCCAATGTAGGTTTCGTCGGCTCATCGAAAATGGAGGATGTGGCGGCAGCGGTCAGATGTTTCGAATTCGTCAAAAAAGGCGGCGCTCTCGCCGACTTCGCCGAGAAGGTTAAACAAACGCGAATTGCCCGCACTCCTAAAGCCGGACATCTTTCCTGCCTGCCGGATCCGTTGAAAACGCTCGATCCCGATCATTGCGTCCAGCGTTTGAAGGAATCGAAAATCCTGGCGGTGCGCGATCAAAATTCCGGTCCCGGCGAAGCGATTTTCGGCATTCCCCTGGAAAGAGTATCCTTCGCGGAAATCAACGACGCTTGGGAAAAAGCGGATAAGGATCAAAGCCGGGAAATCGCCGCTCGCTGGCGCAAGAACGCCGCCGAAGTCATCGACATTTCCGACGACACCCTAACAACCTCCGCCGCCATGTATCTGGGCATGAAAGACGTTTTGAAAAAACATAACGCCAATGCGATCACCATCAACTGCCTGGGAGGATTCTACGGCGGGCATATTCACGCCTATCCTTGCCTGGGATTTCACGAATTGAACAACGAAGCCCTCGTTGGCGGCTGCGAATGCGACACGTCCTCCGCAGCGGCGATGACGGCGATTAGCGCGTTGACGCAAGGCCGTCCCGGCTACATTTCCGATCCGGTCATCGATACGTCCAAACGGCAGATTATTTACGCCCATTGCGTCGCGTCCAACAAAGTTTTCGGCCCCCAAGGCCAAACCAATCCATTTACGATCATGACCCATTCGGAAGACCGCCAAGGCGCATCGGTGCGTTCGATTCTCCCCTTGGATTATTTGACGACGACGATCGAATTCAACCAATCGCGAAAGGAAATACTTTTCCATCAAGGCAAAGCAGTCGCCAACGATCCCGACGACCGGGCATGCCGCACGAAACTCTGCGTTGAACCAGCCGGCGACATCGAAAAACTCTTTACCATGTGGGACAAATGGGGCTGGCACCGGGTAACGGCCTACGGGGATTTAAAAGAATCCCTCTATGCTCTCGCCGACCGAATGGAATGGAAAATCGTCGAAGAAGCCTAATAGTATGCTTCGCCAAGAAAGATCACTCTTATGTTACGTAAAACAATAAACGTCTTTCTATTCGTAATCGCCGCCTTTCTCGCATATGGCGAAAACCAAGTTCCCGCCGTCGCTAAGGAACCGACGCTGCAAACCCATTTCACGCTTCTGCCTTTGGGCAGCGTCAAACCCAAAGGTTGGCTGAAAGATCAGCTGACTGTGCAGTCCAATGGACTTACCGGCCATTTGGACGAGTTCTGGCCCAGTCTCGCCAAAACGGCGTGGAAAGGCATGGAAGGCGGAGAAGCGTGGGAGCGCGGCCCTTACTACTTGGACGGGCTGGTTCCGCTCGCCTATCTGCTGGACGACCAACGCCTCATCGAAAAAACCAAGCCCTGGATGGAGTGGATTCTCTCCAGCGGACAGGAAAATGGCTGGTTCGGACCGCCGCAGAACAAGGACCGTTGGCCCATTTCCGTGGCGCTGAAGGTTTTAGCCCAGTATTACGAAGCGACGCAAGACGGCCGCGCTTTGGAGATCATGAAGAATTATTTCCATTATCTTCATGACAACCGTCCCGACTGGCCTGATGAGGAATGGCGGGGCGTGCGCGCGATGGAAAACGCCGTTGCCGCCCACTGGCTCTATAATCTGACCGGCGAGCCGTACATCCTGGAAGCCGCCGATTCCATTTTCCGCCATAGTTACGATTGGACGGCCTTTTTTTATCGCTTCCCCTATCCCTTCCAAGTCCTCGCCGAGGGCATCCACTATGGGCATCCCTCACACATCGTCAATCTGGGCATGGCGGTTAAATATCCCGGATTGCGATATAGGGAAACGCATCGCGAATTCTATAAAGAGGCGCTTCACAGCGGCCTGGAAAGTTTGGAAAAACATCACGGCCAGGTTGGGGGGCGCTTTGCGGGCGACGAACATCTCTCAGGACGCCATCCTTCCCAAGGAACCGAACTGTGCGGCGTTGTGGAACTGATGTTCTCGCTGGAAAATCTAATCGCCATCATCGGCGATCCCGCCTTCGCCGACCGTTTGGAAATGCTGGCCTACAATTCCCTGCCTGGAACCTGCACTCCAGACTTTTGGGCGCATCAATACGACCAGCAAGCCAACCAGGTTTTATGCGACATCGGCAAGCGTCAATGGAGCACCAACGGCGATCAATCCAACATCTACGGCCTGGAGCCGAACTTCGGCTGCTGCACCGCCAATATGCACCAAGGCTGGCCTAAGTTCGTCAAGAGCCTCTGGATGGCGAACGGAGATCGCGGTCTAGCCGCCATCGCCTATGGTCCCTGCGAAGTGGAAGCGACGGTCGCCGACAGCGTGGCTGTAACTATTACAGAAGAGACGGACTATCCTTTCTCTGGAGAAGTCCGCTTTGTCGTCAAACCCAAAAAGCCCGCGGCCTTCCCCCTGCAATTGCGCATTCCCGGCTGGGCCCAAGGCGCGGTTGTGAAAATTGGCGATGCGGCGATTTCCGCCGAGCCGGGGACGTTCGTCACCCTGGAATGCAAGTGGAAAAAAGGCGATGTCGTCATCCTTTCTCTGCCGATGGATTTGCGATTGGAACATCGTTACAACAACGCCGTCTCCATCCTGCGCGGTCCCATCTACTATTCGCTGAAAATCAAGGAACGATACGAAAAGATCAAATCGTATCACGATCGCCTGCCAGCCGCCGATTGGGCCATCTATCCCGAATCGCCTTGGAATTACGCGTTATTGATCGATGCGGAAGAAAACCAAATTCATCCCATTAGCATAGAAACGCAGGCCATTCAAAAAATCCCCTTCGAGCAAAAGAACGCTCCGGTTATTCTCAAAATCAAAGGCCAGGCGCTGCCCGATTGGAAGATGGAGAGAAATTCCGCTGCCGCTCCGCCGCAAAGCCCAGCCGTTTCTAACGAGCCGGTAGCGGAATTGGAACTGATCCCTTACGGCTGCACCCGCTTGCGCATTACGGAGTTTCCTTATATTGAGGGAGGGAATTGATTAAGGCGCGTCTCTAATGCAGGGTAGGCTGCGATTCATTTTCAGCCTACCCTGCTAGAATTGAGAAATCAGGCGTAGAAAAGAATCCAGCGCTATAATAAAGAAACAGCATAGATCGATTCCCGATGAGGAAAAAAGAGATGAGAAACGAATTTACCGCGATCATTGAAAAGGATGATGAGTGGTATATTGGTTATTGTCCTGAAATTCCTGGCGCCAACGGACAAGGACGAACGCCTGAAGAATGCCGGCAAGATCTTTCGGCAGCCATCGCATTAATTCTCGAAGACCGCAGGCAGGATGTTTTACGAGCAATTCCCTCCAATGCGATCTATGATGTTGTGATCGTAACATAGAAAAAGATAAAGCGATCGTCCAAGAAAACCTTCCGGAATCCGCCTGAGAATCTTGCCATTTTTCTTCCCTTCCTCCATCATGAAGGAATAAAAGGATCGTATCCGAAAACCGGCGGCTCCGCCGCCAACTATCCGGGAGGGAATAATGAAAGTTTGGAAAAAATCCGCACTTTTCGCCATCGCCGCCATGCTATTGCTTGCCATCAGCGTTCAAGCGTCGGAATCCTCAGGAAAACAGGAGAAGATTACGTTGAACAAAGCGCCTTTTGGAAAAACCGCCGACGGCAAGAGCGTCGATCTCTATACGTTCGAAAACGCGAACGGCGTCAAAACGTCCGTCATGACCTACGGGGGCATCATTACCAGCCTCCTAGTCCCCGACAAAGACGGCCAGTTCGAAGATATCACCCTCGGCTTCAACTCGCTGGAAGGCTATTTGAAGGGGCATCCCTATTTTGGAGCGCTTATCGGCCGCTTTGGAAATCGCATCGCCAAGGGTAAATTCACCCTGGGCGGCAAAGAATTCAGCCTCTTCGTCAACAACGACGTCAACGCCTTGCATGGCGGCCAGTTCGGTTTCGACAAAAAAGTATGGAACGCCAAAAAAGTGAATGTTGACGAAGGTCCCGGCCTGGAATTGACCTACGTCAGCCAAGACGGCGAAGAGGGATATCCCGGAACGTTAAAATGCAAGGTTGTCTACAGTTTGAATAATCTGAACGAATTGAAAATCGATTATTTCGCCGAAACGAATAAACCAACGCCCCTCAACCTCACTAATCACGCTTATTTCAATTTAACCGGCCATAAAGAGATGGAAAGCATCCTCGATCACGAGTTGATGCTCAATGCGAAATTCTACACGCCGGTCGACGATACCCTGATTCCCACCGGCGAAATCGCATTCGTCAAAGGCACGCCTTTCGATTTCGCCGAACCGATGCAAATCGGCGCGCGCATCGCCGCGGACGACGATCAAATCAAGAAAGGCGGCGGTTACGATCACAACTTCGTCCTCGATAAAACCGAAGCGGACGCCCTGAATCTGGGCGGGCGGGTGTTCGAACCGAAATCGGGCCGCTTGTTGGAATTCTTCACTACGCAGCCGGGCGTGCAATTCTACACGGGGAATTTCCTGGACGGTTCCAACATCGGCAAAGGCGGACAGGTCTATAAGCATCGTTTCGGTTTTTGCCTGGAGACGCAGCATTTTCCCGATTCCCCCAACCACGCCCATTTCCCCTCTGCGATCCTGAAGCCGGGAGAATCTTACCGCGAAACGACAATATATAAATTCTCCACAAAATAAGAGAACCGCGCAACGGATAACCTCCCAACGAGGAGAGGAATAAATCTTCCAGGAAAGGGATAAGGAACGCTAGCATGAACACGCCTCCTCAAGTCGGCTTAGTTCTTCTCGATTACGTTGTTTTTTTCGCTTATTTCGCGGTAGTCATCGGCGTAGCGCTTTGGGTTTCGTTCCGGCCGCGCGGCCATGAACGGAATACGGAAGACTTCTTCCTCGCCAGCCGGGCGCTGCCCTGGTGGATCATAGGAACCTCGCTTATCGCTTCCAATATTTCCGCCGAGCAAATGATCGGCATGACCGGTTCGGCGTTCGCCGGGGGATTGGCCGTCATTTCCTACGAATGGATGGCGGCGGTAACGCTGCTCATCGTGGCCAAGTGGATGCTGCCCATCTTTCTGAAAATGCGCATCTATTCCATGCCGCAATATCTAGAGCAGCGCTTCGATTACCGCGTCAGCATGGGACTGGGCGTATTCTGGCTGTTGGTGTACGTCTTCGTCAATTTAACCTCGATCTCCTATCTTGGCTCGCTGACGCTGCAAAATTTGATCGGACCTCAATTTCTGGCGATAACGGGACATGAATTCAAACTCATTTACGGCGTAATCGGGCTGTTCGCCATTTCCTTCATTTATACGTTGACGGGCGGCCTCGCCGCCGTGGCCTGGACGGACGTCATACAGGTTTTCTTTTTGTTCGTCGGTGGTTTGGCGGTAACGTATTTCGGACTGAACCACATGACGGAAAACGGCGGAATCGTAGCGGGCTTTTCCGAACTCTGGACGAAAGCTCCGGATCATTTCCACACCGTCATGCCCTGGAATCATTCTCTGTATCCGTGGATCGGCGTTTTCATTGGAGGCATGTGGGCGGCCAACCTCAGCTATTGGGGCTGCAACCAGTACATCACTCAACGGGCGCTGGCGGGTAAGAATATTCAGGAAGCGCAGTACGGCCTGGTTTTCGCCGCTTTCCTCAAAATGATCGTTCCCATCGTCGTGCTGCTGCCGGGTATCGTGGCGTTCGCTCTCTATTCGGATCAGATTGCAAAGCCCGACAAAGCCTACGCCGTCCTGATCACCAATTTGGTTCCGGTCGGCTTTACCGGTTTGATTGTCGCCGCCATCGTTGCCGCCATCATTTCCTCGCTCAATTCGATGGTCAACAGCACCGCCACCATCTTCACGATGGACATCTATCGCAAACTCAATCCCAAAGCGACGGAAAAAAATCTAGTGTGGACGGGTCGGTTGACTTCCATCGTCGTCGTATTGATCGCGATTCCCATCGCTCCGTCGCTGGGCAACCTGGATCAGGCGTTTCAGTACATTCAGGAATACACAGGCATGGTCTCTCCCGGCGTAGTAGCCATTTTCTTCCTGGGCTTATTCTGGAAACGCTGCACGGCGGCGGCGGCTATGTGGATGGCCATCCTCACCATCCCGATTTCCGCTTTCCTGAAGTTCATGCCCATGCTGATGCGCGCCTACTTGCCGGACGTTTTCTCCGGCCTCCAAATTGCGGGATCGATCGCGGCGTTTCACGACGCGTTTCTCAATCGCATGGGCGTCGCCATGCTGCTGATCTTCCTCATCGGCTATTTCCTTTCCATTGAAACGAAACACGCCGCCCATGAAGATATAAAACTCGTAGGAACCGACGCCGCCTTCCGGACTCCGGCGTTGTTCAACGTATTGTCGATTTTAATCCTAGGTGTTCTGACAGCTTTGTATTTGCTCTTTAGGTAAGAACGATTTCTTGGGATCGAAACGAAAAAACGCCTCGCGGCGCTGGCTGCGGGGCGGTTTTTTATCAGGAACTGCTTGTTGCATTTCTTCTTACTAACTCATGTTACGCGCCTGGGAGCGCGGGCGTCTCGCCCGCAGGTTGGAAGAACCTTCCCTTAGCGGCGTAGAAGTTACATTTATGGTTGCGTTTTTGAATCGCAAAACCGCGAAAAGGCGCGAATTCCACGAAATTTTTGAATCACGGATATCATGGATTCTTATGGATTTCACGGAAAAATCTTTCTCGCAGCGCGATTCCTTACGTCGAATGTTATTCTTTTCCTTTTTCGTGTTCTTCATTTCATTTCGTGTTTTCGTGATTCAATCGAAGAGAGTAAGAGATTCCTTTAATCATCCATCGCGCGTAACATGAGTTACTAATTATTTCTGCCTTTATACGATAATAGTCTCCCTTTTCTAAGACAATTTCTATTCTTCTGGAATTGAAAAAAACTCTTGTGTTTATAATTTCTTTCCGTTACATTGGAATAAGATGATTTATGAATTCTTATTTTTTATATCTAGTTAGACCGATTTTCCAGTACGGAAGGTTGGATTATGAAAAACTCGATAGGCTTTACTTTGATCGAACTTCTGATTGTTGTGGCTATTATTGGAATTCTAGCCGCCATCGCCGTTCCTAACTTTCTCAACGCCCAAATTCGCGCAAAAATATCGCGTTCCATGGCCGATCAAAAAACAATGGAATCGGCGATCTTGCAATATATGCTCGACGCCAACGACAATCCTCCTCATTCCCATGAACCCAATCAAAATTATTGGCTGACAACGCCAATCGCTTATTTATCCAGTTTTTTATTCGATCCTTTTCAGGATACTCCTTTAGCGAAACAGTTATTTTCCTCCGACCTCACTTATCATAAGAAGCAGCATCATTGGGATCCGCTTGATAAACGATATTGGAGCAGTTTGACGCTTCAAACGCTCGATCCATCCAAGGATCCGGAGTTTACTTTTTGGCTTCAATCCATTGGATTTATTTTTGGCATGGGGCCATCAATGAAATATACAGGTTCCGCCGGAACAGGTTTTACTTTCGGCGTCGCTTTCATTCCCTATGAACCGTCCAATGGATTAGTCAGTCTAGGAATCATTCGCCGATACGTTCCTGGAAAGCCTAAATTATAATCTTCATCATAAAATGTTAGGCGTTATTCATTCTTTTTTTTGAGAGATCGGGATTTCTCTTGCCATGTATTACAGCAAGGACTATTACCTTCTCGTCAACGATAATGTATAGGATTTTGTATGGAAACTTTTTAATGAGGCATTTTCTGACGTCTTTGTATTCTATGGGGTGCGCAAAAGGGATTCTTTGTATGAAATGAAGGCTGGAATCAACTTGCAAAATAAAATCATAACCTAATCCCTTTCTTTTATCCTCATACCAAGAAAAAGCATTCGTTAAGTCATTTTCCGCCTCTGGCCTGATAATGACTACATATTTCATTATTCGCTCACGATCCTTCTATAAACGACATTCCATGGCGAACCCGCTTCCGGATTTTGGCGATATTTTTCCAGCCGCTCATCGATAATATTTTTTTCCTCTTGGGTAAGTTCCACCGAATCCGCTTTTGCGGATATCGTATCCCAAATCTCCTCGACCAATTGGATTCTTTCGGGGATAGACAATGCAAGAGCATCTGTTGCGGTTATTTTCTTCATATTTTCCTCTTTCATTTTTACGCGCCATAACGAATAAATGTTTCGTCTATTCGAAATAAGAAAAATTGCCTCTTTTCACTCATCCCATTCACCGAATCGCCAACAGCGCGCGGTAGAGATTACGGCTGTCTTCGTCGGGAGATGTCTGCGCTTGCTTGGCCAGTTGGTACAATTGGTATTGAAAATCCTTATCCGTCGCATAAATTTCGTCAATTGTTTGCTTGATTAACGGCAAGCCGCCAGCTTGATCCATCGCCTTTTGCAACGTCTTTCCCGCTTGAGAATACTGGCCGTTGGCGAACTGCGCAAAGGCTAGCCGCACCGCAATCGGCTTCGCTTGGGGATAATGCAGCGCCGCCGAGCCGTATTCCAGCGCCGCTTCCCGGTATTGCCGCCGTTGGAAGAGCGCATCCCCCTGCCGCACCAGCTGCATTACGGGGCCGGAATCGCGGTTGCTCATGGACGGCGCTGGCGCAGGAATGTCCGAGGATAGGTTTTCTGGAGGAGAAGATGGAAGATCGGGGGACGACGATTCTTCTTTTCGATCGGTAATGACATCACCTGAGGGAGACAAATCGTATTGGAGATAGTCCTGTTCGTCTTCCAAGCCCTCTTCTTCCGCGAGAGATTCCGCCGAAGAATCGTATAAAGGCCATGCCGGCCGCAACGCTTCCTGAATCCATAGGGGATAGGGAGGCTGAATCATCATGCGCACCCATTGGCTATCGACTCCCGAAGCGGAACTCCCGCCCGCGCTTTGCGCAGCGTTGCTTGGCGGCGAGTTCGACGTTCCCCCGATTCGTCCAAGTTCCCCTGCGGCTCCCCACTGGGAGGCTTCCATATTCCGTCCGCCGAGAACCATCCCATCTCTGTAACTTCCCATAAGATTTTTGCGAAGCAGAATTTCCTCGTAATTTTCGCGGTAACGTTCGCTGTAAGGGATGGTGGAGTCTTTCTTCTTACTCTTCGCCCTGGGTGGGGTGGAGGTATGGCCTCCATTTCCCTCAGAGGTGGATTTTTTCGGCGTTTCTATCCCGGATGCGGTTTTTTTGCTGTTTCGAACGCTCGGCGACTCCATGACGCTGCGGCCTTCCCTGTATCCAACTCCCAACTGCCCCGAACCATTGGCCGGAAAGAATAAAAGGCACATGGCTATAGCTACTATGGAGAAAAATCGATTCGCCATGATCCAGCTCCCTCCATCAAGACGCTTTAGAAAAGCCGCCGCATCCGGCAATCCTCTCGTCCTTTCTTTTTCAATCCAAAACAATTAGTAACCATCAATTTCAATATTATAGTGAAGATTCAATCAAATTTATATTCCGTTTTTTCCCCTTGCTCCAGTTCTTTGATTCCTATCAATATCTCTTTAATAAGCGAATGCGTCAAATCCGGATTCTCTTCGGCGCATTTGCCCAGACGCGCCCAATGCTCAATTTGGCCATCAATCGATCGATGATCTATCTGGCCAATGGCTTTGGCCTCATTAATAAGTTCATCGAAAATCTTTACGGCTGTCGTCATGATCTTTACCTATCACTTAATTATAGCATTTTGATATTATTATTCACTTTTTAGTTGTCAACGATTCAGTTTGCTCACTCAGGATATTGGTTCAATACCGCTCGAAAATACGGCGAAAAGTCATGAGTGATACTAGGGGCAGCATATCCAGCGCGATGAGTAAGAACATCCATTCTGACAACGCGTATCTCTGGATGGTATCTATCCGGATAAGCCGATGGATGATCGTACATCTGCTTCAATACGTGGATTGGAATGAGATACCAATGTTTCTCATCACCGCAAATCCATAACTCGTATTGGGCACGCAAAGTATTTGGATTAATATTAAATTTGTAGTTACCTGTTCCAGGACTACAGTATCAAGCATGGACAAATACGCCTCGCAACTGGTACGTCTCGCGACCGTACAGTACTGCTGTTGATCTTGGAGCGATCATTTCGAAAACCGCCTCTTTAATTCGGATTTGCTCAGGTTGTGATGATTTATACGCCATCGGCGCCTCTCGCGATTGAATTACTTTCTATTCATCCGCCCATTTTCATTCTTCTTCAATAATTATAATAGAAAAAAAACGGTATTTAATCAATTCAATATTGCTACTGATCCCGAACCCCCGTCTCTTTCAATCTCAATATGAAAACATTGCGGCTAGCAGTCCATTTTCCCCATAGAAGCCAGGCGCCGATTCATTATAGAATAAAGCATATACTTATTACGGGGAGAATCGATTATGGAAACGAAAATCGTATTGGCGATCGGCGAGACGCTTTGGGATTTGCTGCCCAGCGGCGAAGCTTTGGGCGGAGCGCCGTTCAATTTCGCATACCGGGTCAACTCGCTAGGACATAAGGGCATGATGGTCAGCCGCCTGGGACGAGACGATCTCGGCCTTGAAGCGCATAAGAAAATCCTGGAATTGGGTATGGACGATTCCTTTATGCAATGGGATAAGGAACTGCCCACCGGAACTGTGCAGGTGAACCTGGCCGATCAAAACCATCCCGATTTTTACATCGTTCCCAACGCCGCCTACGACCGGATCGAAATCACCAGCAGCCTGCTGGAAATGGCGGAAAGAGCGGATTGCGTCTGTTTCGGGACGCTGGCCCAGCGCTCGCCCGTCTCGCGGCGCACGGTGATGAAATTGTTGGAGGCGGCGGGAAACGCCCTTAAACTTCTCGACATCAATCTGCGCAAGAATTGTTACGGCGAAGAAACCATCGCCGCCTCGCTGGAAATGGCGGATATTCTGAAACTGAACGATTCCGAAGCCGGCTATTTGCGGAAATTGTATTCCATACAGGCCGCCGGCATAGACGGCTTTTGCCATGAGATCGTCCAGCAATGGTCTTTATCCCATTGCCTGGTTACTCTGGGCGAGAAAGGTGTATTCGCCCAGGCCAGAGATTGCGAAGGCATCTACGTTCCCGGCTTTCAAATCGAACTAGCCGATTCCTGCGGATCCGGCGACGCCTTCGCCGCCGGCTTCATCGCCCGCTATCTGGAAGGGAACGCGTTGGAGGAATGCTGCCTTTTCGGCAACGCTTTCGGAGCGTTGACGGCCGCCCAATCGGGAGCGACGACGCCCATCGCGCCAGAAGAGATCGAAGCGTTTCTCAATGCGGATATTCCCCGCCTCTCCGATCCGGAGTTGGACTATTTTCGCGTAGGCTGACGCCGCCATCGATTGCGCATCTTTCGAATCGCGTGTTACAATACCTCAAGGGGAATCGTTTTGAGAAAAAATGCGTTTGGAAACGGACATCGAAAGAGGGCAGCTTATGACGAGCGAACTGCGGAAAAAAATCTGGAATTTTTGCCGGGAATGGGTTGCGCCATTTCTTCTCATCGCGCTGGTTGTTACTTCGTTTCGTTCCGCCATCGCCGATTGGAACGACGTGCCCACAGGTTCCATGAAGCCGACCATCCTGGAAGGCGACCGAATTTTCGTAAACAAACTCGCCTACGATCTGAAGATTCCCTTTACCACCTGGCATGTAACGGAATGGAGCGCCCCGGCGCGGGGGGATATCGTGGTTTTCTTCTCGCCGGAAGACGGCAAACGATTGGTCAAGCGCGTCATCGCTCTGCCGGGCGACATCGTGGAATTGCGAGACAATATGTTGTATTTGAATAACCTGCCCTTGAATTACGAACCGTTGGAGAAAGAAACCATCGATCAAGTCGAACCGGATTTACAATCCCGCTGCCAATTTTTCTGCGAGAATCTTATCGGTATAAAGCATCCCGTCATGATCGATCCCTCCCGCCCGGCCATGCGCAGTTTCGGTCCCGCCGAGGCGCCGGATAATTGTTATTTCATGATGGGAGACAACCGGGACAATAGCGCCGATTCGCGATATTTCGGCTTCGTCGAACGCCGCCGCATCGTGGGCCGCGCCAGCCGCGTGGCGCTTTCCGTCGACCGCAACGATTATTACCTGCCTCGCTGGGATCGATTCCTGCGCAAATTGCCTTAAGCGGATTTATAGAAACGCATTGTAAAATTAAACGATAAATTCCCTCGCTGGAACAATTCGGGAAAAGATCAAAGGCAGGCTGCGCCATGCCTTTGCCACCCCGACAACATCTTTGAGGGGAGGGCGAGGCTCCTGCCGAGCTGTATAGATACAATGGTTCGCCAGGAGGCTCACCCTCCCATCGCTATAATAGTATCATGATTTATATTTTATCGGCGTCGTCAAACAAGGGCGCTTTCAATTGCAGGCAAGCGTCAACGACTTCCGGATCGTAAAGAACGCCCCTATTCTTCACGATCTCCTCAAACGCCTTTTGCTCGCCGAGGGCGGGCCGGTAGGGACGATGGGAAGCCATGGCTTCCACCACATCCGCCACGCCGATGATTTTCGCCTCCAGAATAATATCGCTCCCTATAAGTCCATTAGGATATCCCGAGCCGTTCATTCGTTCGTGATGCTGCAAAATCATGCGATCGATCGGCCAAGGAAATTGGACATGCTTCACGATTTCATATCCTTCCCGCGCGTGCATCTTTATCAAGTTGAATTCCTCTGCTCTTAATTGGCCGGGTTTGCTCAATATTTCGCTGGGGACGTAAATCTTGCCGATATCGTGAATCAAACAACCTAAATTCAGCCCTTCGCGGCGCTCGCCATTCACCCCCATGACTTTAGCGATTTCCACGGCGAGACGGGCGGCGCGCTGTTGATGGCCAGCTGTGTAAGGATCGCGTTTTTCCACCGTCATGGCCACCATTCGAATCGTATGTATCAACGTCGTATGCAGCCGGTCGAAATAATGGCGGCTTTCTTCTTCCAGCCGTTTGCGTACCGTGATATCCCTGGCGATGGCGGCGACGTATTCTCCCGTTTCCAGTCCTACGTAAGCCAGCGAGATTTCCACGAAGAAATTTTCGCCGGATTGGCGATGGAAAAGGGTCTCTATTTCCGGGAGTTTACCGTTTTGCAGTCTCTTAACCGTCTCCTCCCACGTCGCTTGATTGAAAGTGGGCGAGAGATCGAACATATGTTTTGCCAGCAATTCTTTTCGCGAATATTCCAATTTCTCGCACGCCGATTCGTTGCAATCGGTAATTTGGCCGGTGCGCGCATTGAGTATAAAGATGAGATCGCTGCTCAGTTGGATGATGGCTTGAAATTCCTTGTTGGCCCGATCGATATCCCGAAAGGTTTTTTCCCGTTCGCGGCGGATATGCAAGCCCCAAAGGCGGCTTTCGTGATACATGGCGGCATGTTTCAAAGCGCGCTTCAAACCTTCGATTTCAATCGTATCTTTTTGAATGTAATCGAAGACGCCTTCTTTGACGGCTTCGACCGCCCGATCCATTTCGGCGTAACCCGTAAGTATAAGAATGGCGGGAGCTTCCTCGCGCTCCATGATCTTCCGCGCCAGTTCGATCCCCGAAGGAGCGGGCATCTTCACATCGAGAACGAAAACCTGATGCGATCGTTCGCGAACGCGCTTCAAGGCCTCTTCGCCATTGGCGGCAAGATCGACGCTCCACCCCAATTCCAAGCCAACTTTCTCGACGATCGAACGGACGAACGAGTCGTCATCGGCAATGAGAATACTGTACGATTTCATAGGCTTCCCTTTTCTCAACGCCTTAATCTTCGGTCATAGGCATAGAAGAAACCAATAGTGTGATCCCTCTCATTCTAAGCATAGAAATAATTCATTCCAGTACACGATCGACAAATCCTGCCCTATCTTCACGAATGAATTCCATGCTTATTGTATTTGTCTATTCCCATCTTTCCTCGGCAGAATAATCGTGAATTTCGTTCCTTTCCCCGTTTCGCTTTCAACCCTGACTCCGCCGCCGATTTGCTTGACAATTCCATAAACGGTAGAGAGACCGAGACCCGGCCCTTGCCCCACTCCCTTTGTAGTAAAGAAAGGTTCGAAAATGCGGGGCATAATTTCCCGATCGATTCCGCAGCCGGAATCCGCTACCGTCAATATTACATAGTCGCCGGGTTGGATATCTTCATCGGAGGGTATGTCTTCTTCGCGATAGGAAACGTTCTTCGTTTCCAGAAATATTTTCCCGCCCTGCGGCATGGCTTCGCGGGCATTGAGAATCAGATTTACGATGGCGTGTTCCACTTGTCCGCGATCCGCATCGATTAGTCCCAGTTCGGAATCGAGATGGAAGATTATTTCGACGTCGTCTTTAACCATAAGGCGCAGCATACCCTTCATATCGTTCAATAAGTCGTTCAGATTCGTCCGTTTCAATTGAATAATCTGTTTGCGACTGAAGGCCAGGAGATGCCGGGTGATGGCGGCGGCGCGGTTTCCTTCATTCAGCACGTCGTTGAGATCCTGATAGAGAGGATCGCTGGGATCGAGTTTCTGCAAGGCGAGCGTGGAATAGCCGATGACGGCCATCATGGAATTGTTGAATTCGTGCGCTACGCCCCCGGCGAGTCTTCCGACGGCTTCCATTTTTTGCGCTTCGATGAGCCGCGCTTCCATTCGCTTTCGTTCCGTAATATCGCGGGCGATGCTCAACGCCGCTTGTTTTCCTGAATATTCCACAAGGCAGCTCTTCACTTCCACGGGAAAGACATCGCCATTTTTGCGCCGATGCTTCGCTTCGAAGAAAAGACATCCATTCCGGCGCAACTCGTCGAACGCTTTCGGGGCATTTTTATCGATTCCCTCCTCGACGATGTCCTGCAACAGCAAGCCCAGTAATTCCTCGCGGTTGTATTGCAGACTGTCGCAGGCCGCTCGGTTGACATCGAGCATAGACCCGAACAAATCGTGAATAAAAATGGCGTCGCTGGCGCTGTTGAATAAGGTTCGATACCAGTGTTCCGACTCCCGCAACGCTTGTTCCGCCTTCATTTTTTCGGTTACATCGTCATAGATGGCGATAATCTCATCGTTTGGCAGTTTATAGACATAATTTTCCACCCATTGGGATATCCGCTCATCGCTATAAAGCGAGAGCGGGTGGCGAATCGGTTTGCCGGATTTCCATACTTTCTGGAATACTTCGAAAAGCCCCAATTGGCAGACGCCGGGAAACACGTCTTTTACGCTTTGGCCGACAATTCGATCCCGCTGGACTTGACTGGATTTTGCGCCCGCCTCGTTCATATCCACAAAAATAAAATCGCCGCCGTCATCCTCGGCTCGATAAACGGCGGCGCCGCTTCCCATATTGTGAAAGAGTTCCCGATAACGCGCCTCGTTATCTTTGAGTTCTCTCTCCATGCGCCGGCGTTGTTCCATCTCCTGCGTGAGTAGTTTATTGGCGTTCAGAAGATTGGCGGCGCGCTCTCGGATTTTATCCTCCAAATGATCCATGTGGTGGCGCAGATTCAAAGACATCGCATTGAACGCTTGCGCGAATTCTCTCAATTCTTTGCCGAAGGGAAGCGGGATTTCCTTGCCGAGATGCGATTCGCCGGTGGAAATTTTCAACGCCTCATCGCGGATCGACGATAAAGGCGCAAAAAGAAACCGGCGATTCAACCAATATTGGAAAAGAAAAAGAAAACCGAGAAGCAGCAAGAGCAGACTGGAAAGCGCCCAGGAGAATCGTCCGGCCTCGCGATACGCCTCGGATAAGGGAATGCGCAAGGAAACGGCGGAAACCACTTCCCCCACATGGCGTTGGAAACTTCTATCCGCGCCATACCGATCGATCATCTGCCGGGGCGCATTCGCCGGCTCGCTATGGCAACGGAGACACGATTCTTCCATCGTTTCTCCCCGGCGCAGAAAAACGAAATAAGGCTGGCCGTTATAACGGCGGATGTCGGACTGCTCCAACAATTTGGGATTGGTATTTAAATCGCTGAGGAACGATTTCTCGTATTCGTCCGCTTCGTTTTCGGGACTGCGCGCATTAATCGCGCATTCTTTATAGTAATAATCCGTATCCGTCAGTTCGTCGAAATATTTTTTAATGATCCGGATGGCATAGGTCGAAGACATCCAAACCGGTTCGAAATAATCCTCTCCTCGAAAAGGTTCGCTTAATTCGAACAATTTCGGCTTTAAATCGCGAGCGAAAAAGGAATGGATCGCCAAATTGTGTTCCAGAAGCAGCCGGGCTTTGAATTCCGCTTCCATCAACGCCTGCCGCCGCATATTGATATTGACGAGAATGACAACCAGTACGGCGGCGGCTAGAAAAACGAAGGCAGTAACAATATTGACAATAACGCGAATATTCCATTGTGTTCCATACATCCGCATTCTTATTCCTCTATCCTCTTTGCCTTCCAACAGCATAATAATACCAACCTGCATTGAGATTGTCGCTTTTTATCCCTCTCCCAAGATTGGGAGAGGCTAGGTGAGGGTAGATAGGATTAGACTTTTATTTCCCTCACCCTAGCCCTCTCCCAAAGGGCGAGGGAATTTATAAGCAACAAACCTCACGCAGGCTGGTATAACATTCTTCTTATAAACAGCCGTCCTGCGGGCGCGCCGATTCCTGCTTCCATCGAGTTATGGAGAATAATCACGAAGCCTCCAGCGTTTCCCTCACCTTGCGCAGCAGGTCGTCCACGATAAACGGTTTTTGCATAAAGACGAGGTTCTCCTCCAGAACGCCGTGATGCACAATGGCATTTTCTGTGTAGCCGGACATAAAAATCGTTTTCATTTCGGGGTAGCGCGCGAGAAGTTGGCGGGCTAAATCGCGTCCGTTCATGCCGGGCATCACGACATCCGTTACTAAAAGATGAACCGGCCCCAGGTATTTTTCGCAGATTTGGAGAGCCTCGCCGCCGGAGTTCGCCGTTAAAACCGCATAGCCTTGATAATTCAGCGACCGCGACACTAAATTCCGCACCGACGCTTCATCCTCGACGACCATAACGGTTTCCCTGCCCTTCAACGACTCAAAAGGCGTTGGCGGCGCCAATGGTTTCTCTTCGGCGCCCTCAATTCGAGGCAAGTAAATTTTGAAAGTCGCGCCTTTCCCCGGTTCGCTGTAAACCCAAATATATCCATCGCTCTGCTTGACGATGCCGTAAACGGTGGCCAATCCCAATCCCGTTCCCTTCCCGACCTCTTTTGTAGTGAAGAAGGGTTCGAAAAGACGAGAACGAGTCTCTTCATCCATGCCTTTTCCCGTATCGCTGATGGCCAACATCACGTAAGGTCCCGGCTTGACATGGATATGCGAGAAAACATACGCTTCGTCCAAAACGACATTTTGGGTTTCGATCGTGAGTTTGCCGCCTTGAGGCATGGCGTCGCGGGCGTTGACCGCCAGATTCATGATGATTTGTTCGATCTGTCCGGGATCGGCTTTGACGATTCCCTTCGCAGGATTCGGCAAGGTCGCTAGTTCGATGTCTTCTCCAATCAATCGCCGCAGCATTTTATCCATACCAACGATCACACGGCTCAGATCGATGTATTGCGTCTGCAAAACCTGTTTGCGGCTGAAAGCCAGAAGTTGGCGGGTGAGGGCGGCCGTGCGGTCGCCTGCTTTTTTGACTTCCAAAATATCCTCTTGCGCCGGATGATCCTCCGCCAGTTTCTTCAAAGCGAAATCGCAATAGCCTTTGATAGCCATGACTAGGTTGTTGAAATCATGGGCGATGCCCCCCGCCAAGCGGCCAACCGCTTCCATTTTTTGGGCTTGTCTATACTGTTCCTCCAGCAACTTACGATCCGTAATATCGAATACATAACCTCGGATCCCGGTTAATTCGCCATTTTCTCCGAATATTCCGATGAGATTTTCGATAGTATTGACGATCTTGCCATCCTTGCGGCGGAGAGTTCTTTCGAAATTGAGCAACCTTTTCTTTTCTTTAAGAAAGTCCAAAAATTGCACCCGATCTTTAGGATTGAGATAAATGTCGCGCGCATTCGAACCAAGGGCCTCATCAACAGAAGCGAAGCCGAAGATGCGGACGTAGGCGGGATTGCAATCGATGAGGCGGCCGTCGGCGGCGTTGATGAAGTCGCCGGTCAAATCGTCCTCGAAAAATTGGCGGTAGCGTTCTTCGCTCTCCCGCAAAGCGTCCTCGGAACGCTTCTGCTTCGTAACATCCCAGAAAAGAATCTGAATGCCGACGATTTTTCCCGCCGCATTATATAAGGGCGTCTTCATCACCTGGACATAAATTCTTTCGCCGCCGGGAATTTGATGCTCCTCCACGGTTTCGAAAATCTCGCCGGTTTCGATGACGCGCCGATCGTCGCGCAAATACTTATCCGCCAATTCGGGAGGGAAGAAATCGTAATCGGTTTTGCCGACGATCTCTTCCAACGATTTCCCCATCTCCTTGCAGGAACGCTTATTGGCGAAAGTAAAATGGCCTTGCAAATCTTTGCGCAGAATGCATTGGGGCAGATTTTCCACAAGGGAATGATAAAGCGCTTCAGAATCCAAGATTTTTCTTTTCACGAGTTCGCGGTCGGTGATGTCTTGAACGGTTCCGATCATGCGCACAGGTTCGCCGGATGATCCATACATTATTTCCGCATGTTCATGAACGATCCGCTCGGATCCGTCGGGACGAACGATTCGATGATCGAGATCGTAGGGCTTGCCTTCGAAACGGGCGGCCAGAGACGATCGTTCCACAAATTCCCTGTCTTCGGGATGAATTATCTCCAAAAACATTTCATAAGTCAGGAAGCCGTCTTGCGGAGGCAAGCCGAAAATGCGAAACACTTCATCCGACCAGTGAAGTTGGCCTGTGGCTTCGTCCCATTCCCAATGGCCGAGATGGGCGATGCGCTGCGCTTCGGAAAGGCGCGCCTCGTTTTGTCTTAAAGCATCCTCCATCTCCTTATGCTCTGTAATATCGAAACAAGAACCGATATATCCGGCGAATTGGTTGTCCAAATCGCAATAAGGCCGGCCAATATCGAAAATATATCGGTACTCGCCATCGTATCGACGTAGGCGGTATACCATTTCAAACGGTTCACGGTTACTAAATGCGCCAAGATAAATACGCAGACACCGATCAATGTCGTCAGGATGGACGCCCTCAGCCCAACCATCCCCTATTTCTTGTTCCATAGTCCTCCCAGTGAAAGATAGCCATACTTTATTGAAATAATTGCATTTCCCGTCTATTCCCGAACGCCAAATCATAGCGGGAAAATCTTCAAATAATTTGAGATAGAATTCGCGGGCTTGAAAGACGGATTCCTCCAATTTGCAGCGCATCTCTTCCATCTCGATATTGTAAAGAGCGAAGGCGATGTCGTCGGCGATTTCTTGGATCAGGGATTGATCTTCTACCTCGGCGGCATAATTCTCCGGTTCGGCTACGCTCATCAAACCGTAAATCATCCCTTCGTGTTCCAAACGGATCGTCAGAGCTAAACGGCGGGAATTATCCGTTTTGGGAATAACGCCGCAGAGGGAATAGGGATCGTCGGATACGAAGACGCCAGGTTGGGAAAGCGCCTTGCGCGCGCATTCTGGCGCGTCGCCCCGATCCATCCGTTCCAGCATCCGTTTAAATTCTTCGCCCAAACCCGCTGCCGCCGCTATTTGAATTTTTCCGTCTTCATCCATCAAAACGATACAGGCGTGATGAAAACCCTGCGCCTCCACAAAACAAGCGCAAGTTTTATCCAGAAGCTTTTGTCGATCTTTTTCTTTCGTAATGATTTGATTGATCTTACGGATGGCGCGCAGAACGGAATTGAGATGCAGGATTTTTCTCTCCGCGCGCTTGCGCTCGGTAATCACGTCGAATACGGCGACAATGTACTCTTTTTGCGGACTATAGACCGAGATCGAAAACCACATATTCAGAGCATCGACATACGTTTCAAACTTTTCGGGAACGCCGGTTAGAGCCGTTCGCCCGTAGATTTCAAACAGATTAGGATCCTTTTCTCGTATTCCCGGAATGACTTCGGATACTTTTTTCCCAACGACATTTTTCAATCCAGTAAGAGTCTCAAAGTTCCGATTCACTTCAAGATAAACGAAGTCAACCGGTTGATCATGCTCGTAAAGCATCTTGCAAAAGGCGAATCCATTCAGCATGTTCTCGAATAAAGAACGGAAATGCTCTTCGCTATCCCGCAGCGTCTTCTCCGCCCGCTTACGCTCGGTAAGGTCGCGGAAAATGCCTTGGATCAGTTTCTTGCCCCCTAGTTCGATGACGTTGGAACTGATTTCGACGGGGATTTGGCGGCCATCGCGATGTTGGATGTAATATTCTTTTGTAACCAATACATTGGATTTTTGGGCGGCGTCTTGAAATCCGCGTTGGATTTCTTCCATTTTGTCAGGAGGATGCAAGTGACTGTAATGATGGCCAATTATTTCCTGCGCCGGACGTCCGATTAATTCCTCCGCTTTCTTATTCGCTTCGAGGATGATGCCCTTCTCCGCGTCGGCGACGAAAATGGCGTCATTGGCGGACTCCATTAAAATCCGGTATTTTTCGTCCGTACGATCCATTAATTCCTGCATACGGCGCCGCTCGTTTTCTACAAACGCCCTCGAACAAACGAGCGCCTGCTCTTCCAATTTCAATTCGAACTGGCGGCGTTCGGATTGCGCAATTCGCAATTCTTCCTGAAGATTTTGGATCAGTTCTTCGGCTTCGTTTAGTTGCATGTTATTTTCCTAGGCTCATCAGGAACTACCGCCTTTTTGGCTTTTGTTGCGAATGGAGAATTACAACATTGATTTTGGGATTTTCTGGATTGAAATGAAAAAAACTAAGGATAATTAATTACGAACATCGTAATACAGAGAATGTCGCCAACGAACACAACCAAATATGCAGAAATCCCTTATACCCCAAAATTTAGAAAATTTGGGTAATGAATTACGAACAATTTATTCTTGATCTTGAGGCTCTTGCAAAAAGGATAAAGTCTACGCTTTATTTCTCCCCCCAAGTTTGGGGGGAGTTAGAGGGGGGGTGATTTTATTAGGCTTAAGAAAACCCCCTCCTAAACCTCCCCCACGCTTGGGGGAGGAATTATGGAGTTTTGCAAGAGGCTCGATCTCTATAATAAATTGTATCTCATCGATGGGAAAAGACTAATTTTCTTTATAAAAATCGAGAATAATAATTCCAAAAAGATCGTATCGGCGCAAATAATAGAAAAGAGACTCTCAAAGAAAGAATCGGAAAGGAGGGAAAATTCGCGTTGTACGCAAAAAAAGCGCCCACCGCGGGCGTCCGGCGTTTTACCCGCGCCAAGGACGGGGGCGATTTTTCACTTCTGCTTTCGCCAATGTTTTTTGGGCGATGAGAACGTCTTCCACGATCTGAAAATCGAACATGCCGACGGCTAGGAAATCGGCGCCGTTCTTAAAGCAGAATTCGAATGCGGAATCGGGGCGGATGGCGCCGGCGGCTAAGGTTTTGAACGCAATCCAAGGCTGCTTCTTTTTGGCCATGATTTCGACGGTTTTATCCGGGAATAAGTCGAAGATATTGTCGTGAAATTTGTTGTGATCCAGATAGTGCGTACTGTCGACCGACCACGGTTCGCGTTGTTCGCGGGGTTGCGCCGACCAGTATTGGTCATGGTGGAAGGTCTTGAAATAATAATCGGGCACGATGCCGAAGGCTTCGGCCTTTTCGATTGCTTTAACGTCATGGCAGCCAAGACCGGCCAAGTAACCCTGTTTTTTTATGTATTCGACGCCTTTGGCGATAATTTCAAGTTTCTTAGGATCGCCGCTTCTAATCGTATGTTCAGTATAGCCGCCCTGGGTGTAGAGCGTGGTCGCGCCTTTATCGATGCTCATGTCGATCCACTCTTTAAAGCCTTCCCAGAAGGGATCGTCTAAGTACTTCCAATCCTGCCGCACGCCGACGATCGTCTGGATTCGGCCTCCTCTTTCTTGCTTGTATTGATTGATAAAGTCCAATTGCGTAGGATCGGGCGAGCAGGTATTTATGCCGTATTCCTCCATCATTTCCAGAGTATCGAATTGTTTTTCCTGAGTCAAATAATGGCCCGCCAGCTCGGAAACGTAAAGCAAATCCCGTTGATGGCACCAACCGCTGATAATATTGCCGCCGCCGATGAGGCGGCTAATGGTCAAATCGCCGATCTTCCCCGCCGGCATTTTAGCGTCCGATGAAATCGGCTTCGCATCTTTGGCTTCACTGGGATTTTGCAGCATTGCCAACAATTGCCGTTCTTCCGGCCCGCGCACGCCCAACGCGGCTCCGGCGACCATGGATTTTCCCAAAAAACTGCGGCGATCGATCCGGCATGCCATTTTCTTGCCTCCAAAGCGGATGAAATGAGTTCCCAAAATCGTTTAATCATCTCACAGAATCCCCTTGCCCGTCAATTGTTTTCTTCTCCAGAAAACGGGAACCAACAATCCAGGCGATAAAACAAGAGCGTCATGTTTCTTTTTGAATAGTATTTTTCAATTTCTTCTATTATCATATATCTTTCATTTTGAAATTTTTTCTCCATCTGGCAAAACGAACAAAACCATAAAAAAAGAAGGAGCGTTCCTCTTCATGGACTTGCCGGTATTTCATCTCGATTTTTTCGGCAATCGTATCTTGATCGGAATCATTGCCATCGTTCACGTCTTCATTAACCACCCCATGGCCGTAGGAGCCATGCCGCTGATTACGCTGATGGAGTGGACGGGAAAACGAACCGGCGACCGCCGGTGGGACGATTTGGCGTACAAAATCCTCACCGTCTGCTTTATTGTCACTACTAGCCTCGGTGCGCTTACCGGCGTGGGCATCTGGTTTTCCACATCGCTCGTCAATCCCTACGCCATCGGCAGTTTGATTCATATCTTCTATTGGGCATGGTTTACGGAATGGATCGTTTTCTGCGTCGAAGTGATTTTAATTCTCCTTTATTATTTATTATGGAAAAAATGGGAAGGGCCTTTAAAGAACCGCCATATTATCCTTGGCGCCGTTCTCTCTATCTCTTCCTGGCTGACGATGGCCATTATCACCGCCATCCTGGCTTACATGATGGATATCGGCGATTGGAGGTTGGGAAAAGGGTTGCTCGCGGCGATCATGAATCCCCTCTATTTGCCCCAGCTGGCGTTTCGAACGCCGCTGGCGATGGCGACGGCGGGCTTCTTCGCGCTGCTGTTGACGTACTTTTTCCTAAAGTACGATGCCGTTTTCCGCGCCTCCGTTGCGCGTTGGATTTCCATCTGGACGTTGGCGTGGCTGCCTTTTTGTTTGGCGGCGGGGATATGGTATTGGCGTATGATACCGGATGCATTGACGCAAAATTTAAACGTAGCGGTGGCGACCCAGATTTTCGAAACCCATTACAATCTGATCCTGGTTTCGCTCTATGTATTTATTCTCCTGGCGTTGCTCTTTTTATTATGGGTTGTCATCAAGCCGTTGCAGGTTCCGCGCTATGTTTTGTTGATTCCTTTCATGGTAGGGATTCTCACGCTGGGTTATTTCGAGCGGGTGCGGGAGTTTCTCCGCAAACCCTACGTCATCGCCGACTACATGTATGCGAATGGAATCCGGGTCGACGACTATCCCCTGCTTAACCAGCGGGGGATTCTGCCCTACGCCGTCTACGCCCGCGAAAAAACCGTAACCGACGAGAATAAAATTCTAGCCGGAAGAGACGTCTTTATGATCGCCTGCACCCGCTGCCATACGACGAATGGAGTGAATGGCATTCTGGCGAAATTCCAGAATCTCTACGGCCCCGGCCCCTGGGATGCGGAGACGATGGCGTTGTATATCCGGGGCATGCACAATGCGCGTCCTTTTATGCCGCCGTTTCCCGGCAACGACGCCGAGTTGAACGCGCTGGTTCAATATCTTCTTACCCTGCGGCAATACCCGATTCCGCTGAAAGGAGCGCAAACGGCGGACGCCGTCCCGCCGCCAAACCTTTCGCACGCCAACGCCGGCGCGGATTCGCGCTCGTAGATTTATTTTACTTTTAGGAAAAGAAAGGGCGTATTAATGGAAAACTTCCCAGCGATGCCTATCCCTCGAATGATTCCGCTGCCTTTACCCGCCTCCGCCTATTTTTTGCAATATGCCATCGTCATCCTTTTTTTACTGCATATCTTTTTCGTCAATTTAATGGTTGGCGCCTCGATTCTTTCCGTACTCTTCGAATATCTCGGTTGGAAAAAGCCGGATTACGATCGGCTAGCCCGCGAAGTGGCGGATACGATTACGGTCAATAAAAGTCTGGCCGTCGTACTGGGCGTGGCGCCGCTGTTGACGATCAACGTGCTATATACGATCTATTTTTATACGGCCAACGCACTAACAGGCTTCGCCTGGATCATGGTAGTTCCGCTAGTAACGATCGCTTTTTTGCTGGGATACGCCCATAAATACAGTTGGGACTATCTGGCGGATCAGAAGGGGCTGCATATCTCCCTTGGCGCGGGAGCGGCTTTGTTATTTCTCATTATTCCCTTGATTTTCCTGGCCAATATCAATCTCATGCTCTTTCCCGAACAATGGTTCAAGGTTGACGGCTGGCTGGCCGCCCTGGCGATTCCCAATGTCATTCCACGCTATTTTCATTTTCTGCTAGCCTGCTTCGCCATAACGGGATTATTCTTCGCCGGGTATTTCAGCCGGGCGAAATATCCCGTGGAAACCGTCTTTCGCGAATTCGACCGCCCGGCCTTGCGGCGATTGTTTTACAGCATCGCCTTCGGCGCCACCGGGGCGAATTTCTTGGCCGGACCGCTGCTTTTCCTCACGCTGCCTGCGAATGGACTTAGTTGGCTGCTGATCCTGGCGATTCTCTGCGGCGCATCTCTGGCCGTTATGGCGGCGGTTCTGTTGTGGCGGGAAATCACCCGTCCGCAAGCCGACTGGACGCCTCGTTTTTATTGGATTGCCGGACTTCTTATGGGAACCGTCCTCTTTATGGGGACGGGAAGGCACCTTTACCGCGAAAACGCCGTCGCCTGGCATCGAACCAAAATGGCGGAAGAGACGCGAGTTTTCACATCCATGTCGGAAATTGCGCGATGGCGAGCGTCGCAGGGATTAGGAATGCCGGGTGAGGAAGCGCTGCCGCCCGGCGAGAAGGTTTTCCGTAACGTTTGCGCCGCCTGCCACGCCCTGGATCAGCGTTTGGTAGGCCCACCGCTTAGGGAAATCGCTGCGGCTTATCTTAACGATCCAGCCGGGATCGTCAAATGGGTGAAGAATCCTGGGAAAAAACGCACGGATTATCCGCAAATGCCCGCCGTGAAATTGACGGAAGCCCAATATCAAGACGTAGCGCGTTACATTCTGGAAATAACAGCCCCCAAGAGCGAAACGGAAGCGAAACCGCAAGAGACAAAGGGCGCCGCCCCACCTCAAAGCGCGACCTCGTCCAAAGAACTGATTCCCAACTCGCTGATGCCAGCGGCGCCGGATAAAAGCGGCCAATAAGACGCCGACGTAACGATTATTGCAAACTTTTTTCTCATTTCAAAAAAAATCAAGAAAATTAATCCCCAAAATTCGAAGCCTTGATCGTTGGGGATTTTTTTAATATCTACTTAAAAATCAATCGGTTGTTTGCTTAAAATCAAATCGAAATGTGGTTTGGATTTTTCTCCGTTTAAAAAAAATGAGAAAAAAAATATAAATTTTATTGACAATTTGATAAATTCGTGCTTTACTTAGTGCAGTAAGGAAAACCAAGAGAAAAAGAAATCGAATCGGCTTTCAAATAAAAGAAAAATAAAAATCGAATAGAATTTAAAAAATATCATGAAAGCAATATCCATTAATCATATATTTCATTGCAAAAATGTAACGGAAGAGGGCGGAATTTTTTTTGGATTTTATCCTTACTATCTGAGGTAAGGAATACTATTCACTAATGTGAGAGGAGTCAGTATCATGAAGAACACATGGAATGCAGTGAAAAGTTTCGTTACATCCGAAGATGGTCCCACCGCTGTCGAGTATGCCGTGGTCGTGGCGTTGATTATCATCGCCGCCGTCGTTGGCATTGGCGCCGTCGGTACGGCCTTGAACACCTGGTTCCAAGGCGTTGGCGATTCCATTGATGCCAAGAACCCCGCTTTCTAATCGAAGCGCGCGAAGAGGGAGAGTTGCCGGGACGAACCGTAAGCCATCTTTTGCCAAGCGTCCTTCGCCGCAGCTCTCCCTCCTCTCTTTTTTCCCGCCCACTCGACAAGGAGCAAAATCATGAGACCCGAAATTGTTACAGCCGCTGGCGTTTTAGCCTTAGCCGCTTATATCGATTGGAAAGAACACCGCGTACCCAACTGGCTGACGTTCGCCGCCTGCGGATTCGGCTTGGCTTATCATGCGCTTATTGGAGGCGTGGACGGACTGGAATCCGCTCTTCTCGGCGCCGCCGCCGGATTGGCTACGTTGATCGTTCCCTACGCATTGAAGGGCATGGGCGCGGGCGACGTGAAGTTGATGGCCGCCGTGGGCGCCTGGGTGGGCGCGGAAATCACGCTGCATGCTTTTCTTTGGATCGCCGTTTGCGGCGGATTGATGGGCGCCTGGTCCATCCTGAGAAGCCGGGAAGTGAAAGAGCGGCTGCGAAACGCGGTTCTGGCGGGTAAAAATCTTGTTACGTTGAACGATCTGGACGCAGGAGCGCAGAAGGCTCCGGCGAAGATTCTGTTGCCTTACGGCGTTCCCATCGCCTTCGGTTTTTACGCCTACTTCCTGTTTGGAGGGCTAATCTAATGAAAACGTTGCGAACCGGAAAGAAATGGCGGGAAGAAAAGGGATCGTCAACGGTGGAATTTGCGCTGGTTCTTCCCGCTCTCATGCTCGTTATTTTCGGAATTTTCGAATTCGGACGCATGTTCATGACGTATCAAATGCTGAATTCCGCCGCTCGCGAAGGCGCCCGCGTCGCCTCGCTGCCAGGCGCCGACAATGCGCTGGCGCTGCAGAAGATCGAGGAAGAACTGGCGGGAGCGGGTTTGACGCCGGATAGTTACGAATTCACGCCGGCGGACATCTCCACCGCCAGCCGCAACGATCCGGTTACCGTCCGCGTACGCATCCTTTACGATTCCATCGCCTGGATGCCGGGGTTTATCCCTGGCTTAAGCGGCATGGAAATGGAAGGCGTCGTCGTCATGAGAAAAGAAGGTTTGAATTGAGTAGCTCATGTTACGCGCGAATACAGTTTTCTTATGAATTTGCAGCTTTTCCAATCCCTCTCCCAAGATTGGGAGAGGTTAGGTGAGGGTTGATAGGGTCGAGTTTATCTCCCCTCACCCTAACCCTCTCCCAAAGGGCGAGGGGATAGAATTGCGTAATATAAGTTAAATCGTTTCATTCGCATTGTGCGCAGGAGGATTCCATCATGTCGAAAGCGGCTGCGATTCTCGTTCTGTTCATCGCTATTCTGTCCGGTCTTTTCGCCAGCGCGGCGGTGATGAAATACGTTCAAAACCAGCGGCGGACGGCTTCCTCGTCGGAGGCGGGGCCTTTAACGTCCGTGGCCGTCGCCCAAAAGGATATCCCGGCGGGAACGGCGATCCTCGCCGAACATGTGATGGACGCTACTCACCCAAAGAGTCTTATCCCGGCCGGAGCGATCGATTCCCAGAAACTCGCTCTGAACCGGATGGCCAAAACCGCCATTTACAAAGGCGAAATTCTTGTGCAGGAACGATTGACGGAGCCGGGCGCTCCCAGCGGCCTCTCCTCGCTAATCCCCGAAGGACAACGGGCGATCACTTTGCGCGTCGACGATACGATCGGCGTGGGAGGCTTCGTCCAACCCGGCCATCATGTCGATATCGTAACGACCGTCGATCTTCGGGGAGAAACGAACGAAACCGTCTGCAAAGTGATCTTGCAAAACCTTCAAGTCATCGCTACGGGTCAGGAAATCGATCGCAAAGACCGCAAAGAAAACGAAAAACCCAAAACCGTTCCTACCGTCACCGTACTGGCGACTCCGGAACAAGCGGAAAAATTGACCTTGGCCGCCAACGCGGGCGTCATCCGCCTTATCCTCCGGAATTTCAGAGACAATGCGGAAGAAATTACGAAAGGCATCCGGCTCTCCAACCTCATCGCGGATGCGCGGCCTTCCTTGCCGCCGCCCGAACCGGTTCAGATTCAGGAAACGGCGAAAGCGCCGGAAACGCCCGCCAAGAAATTCTCCATCATAGAGGTCTATCGCGGCGCGCAGAAATCGGAAGTGGCTTTTGAAAAATAATTCGTCCCAAACGATCTATCACGTGTATTTTTATTGCGATTCATGTTTTGAATATAAAGAACTGTTATGAGGATTGAGGTCATGTTTTCTATTGAAATGTTTTGCCATGACTCTGAAAGGCGCGCGATCCGAGCGCGGCGCCTTTCGCAAGCGGAGAAATCGAAATGCAGGCAAATCGTCGTCATACCCCTCTTTTTCCCATCGCCGTCTTCTTGATAATTGCAGCGGCTTCCGCCCCGGTTTGGGGGACGAACTCCATCGACAAACTGCTTCCCAACAACGAGTCCCTCGAAATCCCCGTCAAGAAATCCTCCCTGGTGAAATTGAAAACGCCCGTGGATCGCGTTTCCATCGTCGCCCCGGAAATCGCCGACGTCAACATCGTCGATCCCAAGCAGATTCTAATCACCGCCGCTTCCGTGGGCGAAACCAGCCTGCTGCTCTGGACCAAAGACGGCCAAACCCGCGCCATCGACGTGAAAGTCGTATGGAACACCAAAGCGATACAGGACGCCATTCAAGCCATTCTGCCCGACGAAGCCATCGAAGTGGTTTCAATGGAAGGAGGCGCAGCGCTGAAGGGAGAAGCGCATTCCCTCGACGCCGCCGATCGCGCAATGGAAATCGCCCAATCCTACGTCCCCAAAGTCATCAATATGATGACGGTTCCCGGATTGCAGCAAGTGCTCTTGAAAGTGAAGATCGCCGAAGTAGCCAGTTCGTTCCGCGATGAAATGGGATTCAATTTTATTTATCACGGGGGTTCCATCCAAGGCGGATCGCTTTTAGGCGATCTGATTACGGGCGATATGACGCAAGGGGGAACTGTAGATATGAGCGATGTCGTAACGCTCTTCTTCGGCCTCCCCAACAGCGACGTCAAAGGATTTCTTCAGGCGCTGAAGTCGAAAGGCTGGATTCACATGTTGGCGCAGCCGAATCTCATCGCCCGCAGCGGCGAAACGGCCAACTTTTTAGCGGGGGGCGAGTTTCCCATTCCCGTCGTGCAGGGCGGCGCTTCCACCAATGCCGTCACGATCGAGTACAAGGAATTCGGCGTTCGCTTGCAATTCACGCCGACGGTAATGGACGCCGAATCGATCCATTTGGACATCTCGCCCGAAGTGAGCGATCTGGATTTTTCCACCGGCGTCAAAATGGGCGGTTTCATGGTACCCTCGCTCATCACGCGCCGGGCGCATACGGTGATCGATTTGAAGAATGGACAAACGTTCGCCATCGCCGGACTGATGAGCCAGAACAAACAAAAAAATACGCGGAAAGTACCGGGAGCGGGCGATATCCCCATATTAGGAGCCTTATTCAGCGGCAAAGAAATTTCGCAGAAAGAGACCGAGTTATTAATTATGGTCACTCCCCATCTAGTCGCGCCCTTGGAGAATGGGGAGACGATGGAAATGCCAACACCGCCCGAACTCGTTCCATCGTTAACCT
This sequence comes from Candidatus Omnitrophota bacterium, assembly GCA_040755155.1. NCBI lineage: Bacteria > Pseudomonadati > Candidatus Omnitrophota > Candidatus Omnitrophota bacterium. The sequence continues at coordinate 45,757 of JBFMBP010000070.1, forward strand.
TGCCCAAAGAAGAAGCGAAAAAAGAGAGCGAACCGGCGAACAAGAAGCCGCGTTCTCTTAATCATAAAGGAAGATGAAATTTTCGAGGCCATTTATCGAGGAGAGCAACAAACTCATGAAAACGCGCACACCAAACCAAAACGGCTCGGTTATAGTGCTGGCGACCATCTGCATGACGCTTATTATGATGGCCGCGGCCATGACCATAGACGTAGGATTGATGGCGGCGTCGAAAAGCCAATTGCAAAACGCCGCCGATTCCGCCGCCTTGGCGGGAGCTGCGCAACTGGTGGATGAAGGCGCATTGGCGGGAACGCCGGATCAGACGGACGACGTGATATCCGCCCGCAATTTCGCCCAGGAATTCGCTGGATACAATGAGGCGGCGAAAGTTGCTCTTCAACTCGACCGCAACGACGGCAATCTTGCCGATGGCGGCATCGTCGCTGGATATCTGCAAAATCCGCTCGACATGAACAGCCTTTTTCAGTCGGAGGGCGTCAGCCAAATCAATTCCATTAAAGTCTCAGCCAACCTCTCTCAGGACATCAACGGCCCCCTGGCGTTGTTGATGGGCGCCTTTGACGGTCCCGACTCCGTCGAAATCTCCACGCACGCCATCGCTACCATCGACGACCGCATCGCCGGATTCTCGCTCGGCGCGGGAGAGACGCTGCCCATGCTGCCCTTTGCGGCTTACGAAGGAACATGGAACGCCTCGACGGATGGCGTAAGCGATCAGGATAATTTCCGCGTCGTCGACGGCGTCGTATCTTCCGGTTCGGACGGCATTCCGGAAATTACGCTTTATCCGTACAAATATTATGTCGGCATCCCCGGAACCAGAGGCAACGTAGGTACGATCTTCGTCTCGGCGGTCATAGGAAGCACGTACGTCCAGAATCAAATCGCCAATGGCATGAACCAAGAGGATTTGGCCGCCATCGACGGACTAGAAATGACCGATGACGGTTCCGGCGATTACGCGAAATGGCTGCCGGGTGAGAATTGGATGTCGAGCAGCTGGCATACGGCGCTGCGCAACATCAAAGGGCAAGCTCGCATTATGCCCTTGTTCCGCTCCTTCAGTTCCAGTCCGCCGATCGCCCTCGCCAATCCGGACGATGTAACGTTGGAAGAGCATCTGGCGAAAACGGCGGCGGGTATGGAAGAGATTTGTTGCGCCATCCAGTATTATTACGAGACAGTAAAATTCGAAGCGGTTACGGTCATCGAATCTTACTGGCCCTCCAGCGACAGTTCAAAGCGCTTCATCGTGCAACCGGCTCAGATGACGACCGAAAAAGCCATCTTCAATCCCGACGCGCCGAGTTCCGGCCTAGTCTATACCCTTTCCCTAACGAGATAGGATCATGAAACCAACGCTTCGCCTCCTATGCGCCTTATCTCTGCCGGTTCTGGCAACCGCCGCCGCTCTGCTGGCGAGAGCGGGATGGGATGGCGATTTTTCAAAAGAGCAAGCCCCCAGCCATTCTCGATGCGCTGTTCTCATAAGCAATGATTCTTCCGAGCGGCATCTCCAGAATCTGGAAGCGGCGGAAGCGGCGCTGCGGCGATGGCATTTCGACGACATTGCCGTATTAGGAAAAGTAACCGTTCCAACCGCCGCTGAAGTTCAACTCGCTTTATCCAACGCCAAGAAACAAGACCGGAATCTTTCTTTGCTCTATCTCACCGGCCATGGAAGCCTGCGATTCAGCGCGGAACATCCGGAAGGAATGCCGATTCTCATGCTGAAAGATCGTCCATTGACGGCGGAGAATTTGGCGCAGAATCTGGGAAACGGCCCATGCGCGATTTATATCGATCAGTGCTATTCGCCCGCATTTATGGACGAACTCGCTCGCCGGTTGCGGGGGCAATTTCTCCTGCTTTCCGATAAAAACGCAGAACATTCCACTGCTTGCTGCGCTCCTTTCAGCGGACGTTTTTGGAATGCGTTAACCGAATCAACAGGCGAGCCGTTTTTTAAACATATCAATTTCGTATGGGATAAAACCTGTTCCGATGGAAGCCGCATCCTCTTGGGAAAATCGTTAAATGGGAGACTAACGCCATGAAAACGAATCAAAAAGGCTCCATCATTGTTCTGCTAGCCGTCTGCATCACGGTTATTATGATGTCGCTGGCCATGACGGTAGACATAGGGTGGATGGTCCTGGCCGAAGGCCAGTTGCAGAACGCCGCCGACGCCGCCGCTTTAGCGGGAGCCTCCCAACTGCCGGACGAGGACGTTCTTTATGGTACTCCAGACCAAACCGACGATATCGGCGACGCCCGCGATTCGGCGCAAGCCTTCGCGGCCTACAACAAGGCGGCTAACGTTTATCTCCAAGTCGATCGCAACGAGGATAATTACATCGATGGAGGCATCGTCGCCGGATACATACAAAATCCTTTGAACATTAATTCTTCTTTTCAAACGGATGAAATCCCCGAATACAATTCCATCCAAGTTACGGCAAAATTAGCCAACGATCTTAACGGGCCATTAGCCCTGCTAATGGGATCGTTTTCAGGAATGCAATCCGTCGAATTGCAAGCGACATCGACAGCGACGATCGACGACCGCATAGCGGGCTTCGAAGTGGACGTCAACGAACGTCTTATGATGCTGCCTTTCACTGTCTATGCCGACGCTTGGGACGAAGCGGTGGATGGCGGCCATCATCCCGCGGATTGCTCCTGCCCTCATGAACCCGACGAAGACGATTATTCTTACAGCGAAGAAAGCGGCGTACTTCACCAAAGCGACGGTATCCCGGAAATTTCCATGTATCCCAACAACCAAGACGTATGCACTCTTCCTTGGGCGCCGGGCAATTTCGGCACGATAGACATCGGCCCCTCCAACAACTCTACATCGGATCTTATCGATCAAATCGAGAATGGAATTTCCGGCGCAGATTTGGAAGCCATCGGCGGCATGATCCTAACCGATGAAGACGAAGATGGCGTTTATTCCAAATGGCTGAACGGCGATACCGGCGTCAGCGCCGCGATAAAATGCGCTTTTGAAGCCATAATAGGCCAACCGCGCATCCTTCCCTTGCATCGAAATCTGACGGGAACCGGCGATGGGGCCATGTACGAAATCGTCCGCTTCGCCGGCGTTCGCGTCGTGGACGTCAAAATGACGGGAGCGCTCGATAACCGATGCGTCATCGTACAAACTTGTCCGATCGTCTCCTCCAACGCCGTCTTCAGCGCCAATGGCCCGAAATCGGGAATGATCTTCGCCGTATCCATCACGCGATGAGGCAAAAACCATGCTGCGAACCAAGCCAACCGGCCAACTATCCATCTCATCCGCCCCGTTCCGCGCCGCCCTCATCGACAGCGACCGCGACGAACTGGCGCGCAGTTCCAAAATCCTTCAATCCACCGGACAGATCGAAATCGCGGCGGAAACCGCCTCCTATTCCATCGCCTTCTCGATCGTCGAACGCAGCAAGCCCCAATTCGTTTTCATTTCCGCCGACGAAGAGAGCCTTCTCTTAATCGAAAAAATTCATCATGCCTGCCCCGGCGTCAAAATCGTCGCCATGGGCAGCCGCGAGGATGCGGAACTGGTTCTGCGTAGTTTCCGCTCGGGCGCCGACGAATATCTCATTAAACCGTTGCAGCCGGAAGAACTCGCCAGCGTCTGCGAACGACTTCACAGCCGCGCCTCCCAACCCGCCAATGAACCGGCTTCTCTTGGCCGCGTCGTTGCTTTTTGGGGCGGACGCGGCGGCTGCGGCGTTACGACCTTGGCCTGCAATATCGCCCATGCCCTCAGCCAGTCGCAACCGACCATCCTGGTTGACCTGCACGCCGGTCAAGGCGATTTGGGCGTTTATCTCGACGTACAGCCGTCATTCTCCTTGCGCGATCTCAGCGAATCGGACGAGCGGTTCGACGCCACCCTGATCGACAGCGTAACCATTGAGCACGAAAGCGGCTTGAAACTCCTGCTCCAACCGGACGACGGCCATTCCAATTTTTTCCAGGAAGATTCCGTTTGCAGCCTGGTGGAATGCCTGCGCCATCGCTACGCCTTCGTCGTCCTCGATCTGGGCCGCGACAACGAAATCGCTTCGATGGTGGCGCCCTTCGTCAACGATTTCTTTCTCGTGATCACGCAGGATTTGCCATCCGTTTTTCTTTCCGTCCGCAAATTGCAATTCCTATGCGAAGCGGGATTCGATATGAATCGCCTCGTCATCGCCGTGAACGCTTATACGAAATATTCTTCCGTCACTTTAAGCCGCATTGCCAAAACGCTGGGCAAGAAAAAAATCGTTACGATTCGGGACGATAAATGGAAGGTTCAATCCGCCATCAACCAGGGCGTTCCCCTGAGCAAGATCTCGCGGCGAGGCAAAGCGGCTAAGGATGCCGCTGCGCTGGCCAATACGATTTTACGTCAGGAAGCCATCCCCTTTCTCAAGCCGGAGAAAGCCAACGCCATCGAACTGAAGCCGCTGGCGGAAGCCCGGCTGCTGCAAGTGGGCGGATGACGCGCCACCCTACCGAGGAAAGGAAAATGGTGGGCTACGCTTCGCTTTGAGCCCACCCTACACAACTGTATCGGGCAGAAAAAGTAGAAGAGCCATCTTGGCTCTTTCTTTCGCCAATCAAGAGGCTGGAAGCCTATTCTATTCTGAGGGCGTTTCAAAAGAGAAAACAGGGACAAGATCATGAACAACGCCGCCGCCAATCTTAAAACCATCAACGCCGCCGACCGGTTGTCGCGCATTCAGGATTTGAAATCGGAAATCCACCGGCGCTTGATCGAACGGCTGGACCTAGGACAAATCAACGAACAAAACAAGGATAAGGTCAAGCAGCAGGTTCGTCCCGTTTTAGCGGAAATGATCGCCGCCCAGCCCGCCGCTCTCAACGGCCGCGAACGCCAGGAAATGGCGGAAGAGATTCTCGACGAAGTCTTCGGTTTCGGTCCGCTGGAGCCATTGTTGAAAGACCCCGAAATTTCCGATATCCTTGTCAACAATTTCCGGGAAATTTATATCGAAAAAAAAGGAAAATTGCAGAAGGCCGAGTCCCGCTTCCGCGACGACCGCCATCTTCTTCAAATCATCGACCGCATCGTTTCCCGCGTCGGACGGCGCATCGACGAAACCATGCCTATGGTCGACGCTCGCTTGCCCGATGGTTCGCGCGTCAACGCCATCATCCCGCCGTTGGCTCTAAACGGACCCGCCATGTCCATTCGCCGCTTCGGCGTCAATCCGCTGAAAGTGGAAAATCTTCTGCAAAACAAATCCATCATTCCGGAAATGGTGGAATTTTTGGAAGGCGCCGTGCGCGCCAAGCTGAACGTTGTCATCTCCGGCGGCACCGGATCGGGTAAAACAACGCTGCTGAATATTCTCACTTCCTTCATTCCCGCTTCCGAACGCATTATCACCATCGAAGATTCCGCCGAGTTGATTTTACAACAGCCTCACGTAGTGCGGCTGGAAACACGCCCCGCCAACATCGAAGGCCAAGGCGCCATCACCCAGCGCGATTTGCTTTTCAATACGCTGCGGATGCGGCCAGACCGCATCATTTTAGGCGAAGTACGCGGCGCCGAAGCGCTGGATATGCTGCAAGCGATGAACACCGGGCACGAAGGCTCGCTTACCACTATTCATGCCAACACTCCTCGCGACGCCATGAGCCGCATCGAGACGATGGTCTCTATGGGCGGGCTGGAAATCCCCATGCGCGTTATCCGCCAGCAAATCGCGTCCGCCATCAACATCATCGTGCAAGCCTCGCGTCTGCTGGACGGAACACGCCGCATCACTTCAATTGCGGAAATCGCAGGGATGGAAGGCGAAGTAATCACCATGCAGGAGATTTATAAATTCAAGCAAGAAACGATCGACTCGGAGGGGAATGTCCACGGCGCCTATGTCGCTGCGGGGGTGCGGCCAAAGTGTATGGCCAAGTTGGAAGCGGCGGGCATCCGCATTTCGCCGGACGTTTTTCAACCTGGCGTCAAAATGCGCATAGGAGAAGGCTCATGAACGAACTGACCATCGGCGCCATCGTCTTCGCGGGCACAGCCGTTTTTGTTTTCGGCGTCGCTTATTTCGTTTTCAACCTTCTCCATTCTGAAAACGTCGTTGTAGGTAAACGCTTCCACTCCGTCCATCGCCAGATGCAATCTTCCCTTTCGCAAGACCAACAATTGGCTTTATTAAAAAAAGAGAACGATTGGAAAAAATACGAATTTTTTTCCGATTTCCCCCCATTTCTCAACCTGCCTCTCTTGTTCGAACAAGCAGGCCTGAACCAGGACGTCAGCCGATGGATGATGGCGACGGCTGGAGTTGCGATATTTTTAGCTTCGATGTCGCTATATATTTCGGCCAATATACTCCTAGGTTTCGCCGTATTCGCCGGAAGCGTATTCGTCTCCTATCTCCGCATCCTTTGGAAGCGCAAGCGCCGCCTAAGAGCCTTCGAAGCCAACCTGGCGCAGTGCCTGGAAATCATCGGCCGCTCTCTGCGCGCCGGTCATCCCTTCTCGATGGGGCTGCAAATGACGGCGACGGAAATGCCCGCTCCCATCAGTACGGAATTCAGCCGCATCTACCGCGAACTTCAGATGGGGCTGCCGCTCGAAGAATCGCTGCGCAAAATGGCTGCCCGCGTTCCGCTTTTGGATATTCGATTTTTCGTGCTTTCCATTTTGATTCACGATCAGATCGGCGGCGATTTGGCGGAGATATTGGACAACCTATCCCGCGTCATCCGCGACCGGTTCAAAGTCTTGGGCCAGGTGCGGGCGTTGACGGCGGAAGGGCGCATGTCCGGCTGGGTGTTAAGCCTATTGCCCGTATTCGTCTTTCTCGTCATTCTATGCCTGAATCCGAAATATATTCTGTTGCTTCTCAACACGGAAATCGGCAACAAAATGTTGACCTCCGCCGTCGTCATGCAGTTTTTCGGCATTCTCATCATTCGAAAAATCGTCAATATCAAGGTGTAATCATGGAACTATGGATTGGCGCCATCGCTTTTTCCGCAATTTTTCTATCCGTTGTTGGAACATCTGTCCTATTCGGCTTCCTCAAGCATCCCGTCGACGACCGGCTCGCCCGCTATGGTCGCCGCCAACCCGCCTCTGGAGAGACAGCCTTCATCGACGCGGGCCGCAGCAATTTGATATCCTCCATCGGCGAACGCATCGCGCCGAAGGATCCCCTCCAACGCAGCGAAAGCAAGCAGCAGCTGGCGATGGCGGGCTATTACAGCCGCTGCGCCTATAACGCCTATTGGACGATGAAGATCGTTTCCATTCTAGCCATGCCGCTTCTCGTAATCCTTATCTTCGCCATTCAAGGAATTCCTCTTTCGCGATCAACGCTGCCTGCGCTTTTCGCCATCGGCGGCGGCTTGTTTTTGCCGGATTGGATTCTTGGTTTCTTCAAGCGCCGACGCCAGGAGCAGATTTTCTGCGGATTGCCGGACGCGCTGGACTTGCTCGTCGTTTGCATCGAGGCTGGTCTGGGACTCGACGCGGCGCTGCAAAAAGTGAGCGAAGAGTTTCATATCAACAACCGCGTCCTCAGCGAAGAATTGAACATGACCTGCGCCGTCATCCGCATGGGCCAGCCCCGCGCCGACGCGCTTCACGATCTGGGCGAACGCACTGGCGTGATTGAATTGAGAGCGCTGGCCGCCGTGCTCACCCAGGCCGACCGCTTCGGAACCAGCATGGGCCAGGCGCTGCGCGTCCATTCCGACGACATGCGCACCCGCCGCCGCCAGCGGGCGGAAGAACTGGCCGCCAAAACCACCGTGAAACTGCTGTTCCCCCTCGTATTGTTTATATTTCCATCGATCTTCGTCGTGCTCGGCGGTCCCGCCGTGATACGCATCATCGACACCCTTATGGGGAAAGTCATTTAACCGGGAGGTTTCGCCATGAAACGCTTTTCCATCCTAATGTCGAGTCTGATTCTCTTTTCCGCTTGTCAATCCACGCAGCCGGACGTTTTTTCCCGATCCGCCGGCAATTCCTTCGGCGCCGCCGCGCAAAAGCCGTTCGACGAGATGACGGCCAACGCCCGGCCCGTAGATCCTATCGCCGGATGCATCTATTTCGGGAATAACCAATCCGAATTAAGCGCCGCCGCCAAGGCCGAGCTGAATCGCATCGCTTCCCTTCTCTCCTCGCGTTCCGGTTCGGCGATCGTAGAAGGCCACGCCGACGGCGTCAGCGAAAAGGATTCCAATACGCGTTTGAGTTGCGAACGCGCTCTCGCCGCGGCGAATTATTTAGCGAACGCGGGCGTTTGGGAGGAGCGGCTCGTGGTTCGCGGCTTCGGCGAGAGCCGTCCCGCCGCCAACAACGAAACGGAAGCCGGACGCGCTCTCAATCGTCGCGTCGTCGTTAAAACGTTCGCTCAAGGGGACGGCATGACCGGCAAGGAAGCACTCATCGCACAGAAGAAAAAAATGAGTGAAGAGAAAACGGAATCATCCGACTCCGGCGCCTCCTCTCTCGACACGATGCTGCAAGCGTTAGGCGGCGGGGAATCGGAGGGAAAATAATTTCTCCCCTCATCCTAACCTTCTCTCAAAGGGAGAAGGAATAACTCGGAAAGCGATGATGCAATGTCCGATACGATCCCAACCATAACCAACGATTCTGCGGATGACGAATCTCTTGAGGAAGATTATCCCACGGTCCCCTTTCCTTTTTTCGAAGACGACGGCAATAGGCCCTCCTCCCCCGCTTGCCTGGAAGAAGTAGGATTGTCCGCTTCTTTTCTTAGCGATTTAATCGTCAAGCATCTGCATCGTTTTGGCGTCCTCACTGGATTGGAAATCGCGGAGAAAATCCGCCTTCCCTTCCCACTTCTCGAACCTTTATTGAACGAAATCATCATTCAACTTTATGCGGAGAAGAAAGGCGGACAGGGATTGGGCGCCGCCAGCGACCGTTTTGGACTGACCGACCGGGGACGGCGGCACATTCAAGATTTATTGGCGCTGGATACCTACATTGGCCCCGCGCCCGTACCTCTCGATCAGTATTGGAGCTATATCCAAAAACATCATCTGCACAGCATCCGCGTTACCGAGGCGCTGCTGCGGGAAGCCTGGTGCGATTTCATCGTCGACGATTCTCTCTTCCGCCAAATCGGTCCCGCCATCCGTTCGGGTAAATCCTGCTTCCTCTACGGACCTCCGGGTACGGGAAAAACGACCTTCGCCAAGAAAATCGCCCAATTTTACAACCAGCACGGCGGCCCCATCGCCGTACCCCATGCTCTTTTTGCAGGCGGCAGCATCATCCGGGTATACGATCCCATCCATCACAAGGAATTGACTCCTTCGGCCGCCGATGCGAATCGGATATTCAAGAATCAGGGCGGCGACCGCCGTTGGGCCTTATGCCGCCGTCCGGCGGTCATCGTTGGCGGCGAACTCGAATTATCCATGCTGGATTTGCGCTACAATCCTTCCACCCGCTATTACGAAGCCCCGCTGCAAATGAAAGCCAACGGCGGACTGTTGATTATCGACGATTTCGGGCGCCAAATGGTTCAACCCAGAGATTTGCTCAACCGGTGGATCATCCCCTTGGAAGAACGGCTCGACTACCTGACCCTGCATACGGGTAAGAAATTTTCCATCCCCTTCGAGCAGCTAGTGGTCTTCGCCACGAATATGAATCCCATGGATTTGGTGGATGAAGCCTTTTTGCGACGCATCCGTTATAAGATTTATATCGGCGAACCATCCGCCGTAGTCTATAAATCCATATTCATGAAAGAATGTCATAAAAAGGAACTGGAGATCGCGGAAGCCGATCTCGACGAAATTATCCGCCAATGCTATCTGCCCGCCAACCGTCCGCTTCGCGCCTGCGATCCCCGCGACATCACCGATCAAATCGCCGATTATTGCGATTTCAACGAACTTTCGAAAACTATCCCTTTCGATTTATTGAAAGCCATCGTCGCGGCTTATTTAACGGAAATCAATGTTGGATCGTAGGCTAATGTCCGAATCCGGATTTTTCAGAATGTAAGGATTATCAGGATGGTTAACTATCTTTTATCCTGAAAATCCTGGACATCCCGATTCTGACAATCTTGTAATCCGTCCTTCCCATCGTTTTCCTTCTTCTCTCTTCTATTACCCTTCTCCACTATAATGGGAACAATGAACTCATCCTTTTATCGAGGATTGAAATGAGCTTTATCGATATTCCCATGCCTTGGCTGCTTTTCGCGGTTCTGATGCTGTTCGCGGCGCTGGGCGTTTTCATCGCCGCACGCAGCGCCTGGAACTTTACGCGCATCCTTTATCTTCTGCGTCCGGGCGCGAAGATAGCTTCCTTAGCCGATCTTGAAAGCAAAATCTCGCGACGCATCACTCTCGCCGACCGCAAAGCGCAAGAACTGATCGACGGAAAAGTGCGCCAAGTTACGCGCTCGCTCAAGACCACATCGTGGATGGATCCGGCTCGCCTTATGGACGAATGTTTTCAACTCGTATGCGATGTGGCTCAGGTTTATTATCCCACTTCGCCTCATCCCGAATTGGAAGTGACTATCGTCGAGCTGCTGCATCTCAACGAACGGATTTCGAAGGAACTGAATGTCCTCATCGCGCCGCTCAAGCCGCTGCATCAAGTTTCCGTATCCAACATTCTTACAGCCAAGGATTTGTTCGACAAAACGCACGAGATCGTGGAAAAAAAAGGAATGCGCGCGGGGCGGCGCATCGCCAGCGGCGTATGGACGGCTATCAACGCCCTAAATCCGCAATACTGGATCAACAAGGCGATATTCAAGGGCGCTTCGGAAGCCGTGGGACGAAAAATTCTCGCTTCGGCCTATCGCATCGTTGGCGCCGAAGCCATCCGCGTCTATCGTTCGTCCTCGACCTTCAACCTGGACGCCGCGCTGTCGCTGGAGGACGAAGAAGCGCCCATCGCCGCTGCGGCTAAGCCGGAACTAGCCGTAGAATCCGCGCCCGAAATCGAAGCCGCCGTCATCGAACCGGAAATCGCTTTAGAAATGGATGTAGAAGAGGATATGGATCATTCCACCGCTCAACCGGAAGAGAAAGACGATAAAAAGACGAGGTTTACGAAAATCGCAATACAGACCTTTAGTAAATTCATCGAAGGCTCGTTGACGCTATGGGATAAATTATCCAAGCCGGATTCTGTCATCGCCGCCTACCGCAAGAAGAATCCTCAAGTGGAGACGTTATCCTCCATTCAAAAACTTCCCATCGAAACCATCAACAAAATGTCTTCCCGCTATATCCACAAAGGAGCGTGGCTCTCGGCGGCGGAAGGAACCATCACCGGCTTTGGCGGCATGTTCACCATCGCCGCTGACGCCGTTTCGCTGCTGGCGCTGCAACTTCGCGCCATTCAACAGGTCGGCTACTGCCACGGCTTCGACGTTTCCCGCCCAGACGAAAAAATCTTCGCCGTCAAATTGTTGGCCGAAGCCTATTGCCATCCTGCTACAGGCGAAAGAACAGCGCTGCTCAAGGAGATGCGCATGGCCGCCGATCTGCTGCGAGGCAAGTCGCCCTTAGGTTATTTGCAGAAGCAGTTGTTCTTGAAAGGAACGAGTCAAATCGCGCAAAAGATCGGCCTGCGCCTGGGAGGGGAGAAAACAGCGCAGGTTATCCCCTTCCTGGGCGCCGCGGTGGGAGGGATCATCAACCGCAAAATCACCAAGGACGTCGCCCTCATCGCCCAAGACGTTTACCGCGACCGCTTACTGAAATTGCGTGGAGAAAGCCAACCGCCGGAAGAAGCCGCAGCGCCCTCCGGCGGGATGGGGTGAGGGAACAAATTACGGATATTATTATACTTAATTCTACCCAGAGAATTTAATTTATGGTGAAAACGAATATAACTTTCGTTATCATCAAGATTCCCAATCTTCAATTTCCAAATTTGGAACTCTTTGAAATTCACGAGTATTATGCGTAATCAGAATCGCACGATTCACTACTGCAATGGAGGCAATCATCAAATCATTCGGACCTATAGGCGTACCTTGCGCCGCAAGTTGCGCGCGTATTTCGCCATACGCGTACGCCGCGGAGTCATCAAATCCAAAAGAAGCATAATTTACCAAAAAATGCCGCAATAACTCCAGATTCTGTTCCCGGCGTTGGCTTCTATATGCGCCATAGTACAACTCCGCTTTCACAACTGAACATAACCTGATGGTTTCAGGATCGGTATTATGAAAACGTTCTTTCACAGGCGAGGCAGATGGATTGAGTATTTTAATCCATATATTCGTATCCGGCATTAGAATCATTCTAGCGCCTCGCGTTCCTCATACGATCCTTGTTCTGGACGAACCAACGGCTCACCCTGCCAGGCGCCGATAAATTTATCGGCAGGATTGGCGGTTTTGCTCGTCTGCGGTTTATCCGATTCCTCTTCATCCAATGGCAGCAAGATCACTTCGACGCGGCGATTTTTTAGATGATCGGGAATCAGGATCACCGCCGGGAGATTTTCGTAAATTTTTCTAACGACATTCATCTTGCGCCTCCTATATTCTCATCCCTTCGCTTGAATCTTGCTCCAGGAATCTTTGAGCGGGACAGTGCGGTTGAAGACGGGACGATCCGGCGTACTGTCCGCGTCCTTGCAGAAATAGCCCAGCCTTTCGAACTGGCATTTGAAGCCGGGTTCGGTCTTAACCAGCATCGGCTCCAGATAACAATCGGTCAGCGTCTTGAGCGAATCGGGATTGAGGTTTTTTTTCCAATCCCGCCCTTCCTCAACATTCATCGGATCGGCTTTGGCGAATAGATAATCGTACAGCCGCACTTCCGACTTGACCGCATGGCGGGCGGAAACCCAGTGGATAGTTCCCTTCACCCGGCGGCCGTCGGGCGCGTCGCCGCCGCGCGTGGCGGGATCGTAGACGCAGCGCAGTTCGATAATCTGGCCTTGCGCGTCCTTCACCACTTCCTGGCAGGTTATGAAGTAGGCATACCGCAGCCGCACTTCCTTACCGGGAGCAAGACGGAAGAATTTCTTGGATGGAATTTCCATAAAATCGTCCCGCTCGATATAGAGTTCGCGGCAGAAGGGAACCTGGCGCGTTCCCGCCGACGGGTCTTCGGGATTGTTGACGGCATCGAGTTCTTCCTCTCGATCTTCAGGATAGTTGGTGATAACGACTTTGAGCGGATCCAATACCGCCATGACGCGGGGAGCGGCTTTGTTCAAATGCTCGCGCAGGCAATGTTCCAGCAGTTGGATATCGACGATGCCGTCGCCTTTGCTGACGCCGATGCGCTTGCAAAACTCGCAGATGGCTTCGGGAGCGTAACCCCGGCGGCGCAAGCCAAGCAATGTCGGCAAGCGCGGATCGTCCCAGCCTTGCACGATGTTCTCTTCCACCAGTTGGCGAAGATAGCGCTTGCTCAACACCGTGTAGGTCAGGTTCAAGCGCCCGAACTCGTATTGCTTGGAAGGAAAGATGCCCAGCTGCTCGATGTACCAATCGTATAACGGGCGATGGTTTTCGAAGCCGACGTCGCAAATGGAATGGGTGACGCCTTCGAGGGAATCCGATTGCCCATGCGTCCAATCGTACATGGGGTAAATGATCCATTGATTGCCGGTGCGGTAATGCTCCATGCGCATGATGCGGTACATGACGGGATCACGCATGTTGAGATTGGGATGAGCCATGTCGATCTTGGCGCGCAGGGTTTTAGCGCCGTCGGGAAATTCGCCCTGGCGCATCCGTTGGAAGAGATCGAGATTTTCTGCTACGGAACGGTTGCGGTAGGGGCTGTCCTTGCCGGGAGGAGTAACGCGCGCCCCGTTTTCGTCGAACTCGGTCGTGCCGCGATATTGCCGAATCTCTTCGTCGTTGAGATCGCAAACGTAGGCTTTGCCATCTTTAATCAGTTTAATCGCCCATTGGTAAAGTTGCTCGAAATAATCCGAAGCGAAGAAAAGACGATCCTCCCAATCGAAGCCCAGCCATTTGATATCGTTCTGAATAGCTTCGACGTATTCCATTTTTTCCTTGGCGGGATTTGTGTCGTCAAAGCGCAAGTTGCATTTCCCGCCGAATTCCTGCGCTACGCCGAAACTTATACAGATAGCCTTAGCGTGGCCGATATGCAAATAGCCGTTCGGCTCTGGGGGAAAGCGCGTATGCACCCGTCCGCCGTTCACGCTGGCTTCCACATCCGTCTTGACGATGTCGCGTATAAAATTCGAGGGGTATTTAATATCATTTTCCGCCATGAAGTTGCTCCGAGTTTGAAATATAATCAATTAATGACTCATGTCACGCAGTCTCATCCCAGCCTTGAAAGGCTGGGCGATTATCAAATGCCCCTTTAAAGGGGCAAACGACAATAGCCGTTTCAACGGCGGGTCTACTTTCAAATCGCTCACAATGGAATCCCCTCTTGGCTAACATTCTGATGGAAAGGAGTAATTTTCATTCGAGGGCGATTCCATTCTTCGCGGCTATGGATGACGGAAGAAATTACTTCTCCCATTTCCCATTCGATTTCGTAGAGACGATGGCGGATATTCATCTTCTCTTTATCATCGATCGATTTATCGACTAGAATCAAGAAGTCCCAATCGGAATCTGGGGCGGCGTCTCCCCGCGCGCGGGAGCCGAACAGAAGCACTTCGGCGTCCGGCTCCATTTCTTGCACCGTCCGTTTCACTTGTTGCAGAAATTGATCTTTATTCATAGCCAATCGAGTATTGAGTAAATGGATTGTAGATGATATTCAAAACGGCTTTCCAATCCCTCATTTTACGATATTATCTTAGGAAAAATTGGAATTCGATTATCTTTATCTTTATTCTATATCGGAACCTTGAGACCGAAAGTGGCGGAAAATTCTTGATTTGAAGGAAGACCTACATCAGTAAACTTTTAAATGACGAATCTCGCATTAAGTCCTTTGGAGTGAATCCCATGCTGGAAGTCGCGAGCGCCGAGTACGTCGAAGACTATAAAATTCGTCTTGTATTCAACAACGGCGAAACTGGTATCGTCGATTTGGAAAATTGTCTTTGGGGGCCGATGTTCGAACCGCTGAAGAATATCGACGAGTTTAAGCAATTTTCCGTATCTGAAATCCTTCATACTCTCTGCTGGAAAAACGACGCGGACTTCGCTCCTGAGTTCTTATACGAAAAAATGAGGGAATCGGCGCAAACGCCGGACGCTCTTACGCCTCGGCGATAATAAAAACGCCGAGGCTTATCCTTAATCATTCTACTCCCCAAAAAACCGTTCCAAGCAGCGCTTTATCCGGTTCACTGTCTTCGTTTTCCCCAAGATAATTAACGTTTCCACGATTTCGGGCGTAATCACGTTGCCGCTGATCGCCACGCGGATGGGCTGCGCCGTCTTTTTCATATTGATGTTATGAGTATTCAAAAAATCCTGCAAACAGGCGACGATAGAATCGTGCGTCCACTCCGCCAATGGTTCGAATGCGAAAAGCAATTGGCGCAGCGTCTGCAAACCCGCGCCATCGTTTTTGAGCAGGTTGTCCTTGACCGCTTTCTCTTCGAAGCTTACGTCCTCGTCTCGAATGGCGAAGAACTCGCCCAAATGCAGGGGATCGCGCAACGTTTTCGTCCGCTTTTGATAAACCTCGCAGAACAAGGGAAACGCCTCGCCTAATACTTCGATAACACGAGGCGCCTGTTCTTCGCAGAATCGCCGCAGCCGTTGAGCGAAATCCGGCAACGGCATTTTTTGCAAATATTCCGCATTGAAGGCAAGCAGTTTTTGACGGTCGAATCGGGCGTTGGAGGAACCGACGCGCATCAAATCGAAGCGTTCGACTAGAAAATCCAAAGAGAATATCTCCACATCGTCGCCGGGATTCCATCCCAACAGCGCCAAGTAGTTCAGCAGGGCTTCCGGAATATAGCCTGCATTGCGGAAGTCGGCGACGTCGATTTCCGGCAATTCGATCTTCAGCGCGTCGGCGATGCGAACGGCTATCGATGCGTCGTCGCTTTTCTTCTCCACGAAATCGTTCAATTCCGCAACGGCTAAGGAAGAGCGTTTCGCCAATTCATCCAACGAATGGTTTTGCAGCCATTCGCCAGCGGCGGTTCTGGCGGCTTTGGCTTTATCGCGCTTGGACATCTTCGATCCGTCAGGATTGAAGATGAGGGGAAAATGGCAGTATTCCGGATGCGGAAAGCCCAGCGCTTCCTGCAGCGGCCAATGGCGGAAGGTGTTAGTACGATGCTCCTGGCCGCGCAAAATATGCGTTACGCCCATCAAATAATCGTCAATGACGGACGCCAAATGATATGTAGGATAGCCATTAGAGCGCCGAATGACGAAATCCTCGAATTCTTCGGGCTGGCACGTTACTACGCCGCAAGCATGATCCGTGAAAAACACGGGCGCATCGGGCATTTTGAACCGTATCGCCGGTTCGCGCCCTTCGCTGCGATATTGGCGGATTTTTTCGGGCGGCGCCGAAAGCGCCCATTGACGATCGTACTTGCCTGGCTTTCCCGCCAGCGGAGCCTCGCGCCGCTTCTCGTCCAACTCTTCGTCGGTTAGAAAACATTCGTAGGCATGGCCGCTTTGAAGCAATATATCGACATACTTATTGTATATTTCCAGCCTCTGCGACTGAAAATAGGGACCATTCCCGCCCAATTGCTCCTGCATGGGATGGCTGGAATCGGGATTGGGGCCTTCGTCCCACTCAATCCCCAGCCAGCGGAAATCCTGCACGATTCCGAGCATGGAGGTTTCGGAAGAGCGAACGAGGTCCGTATCCTCGATTCTCAAGATAAACTTCCCGCCGGTATGACGGGCGAAGGCCCAGTTGAACAAGGCGGTGCGCACGCCCCCGATATGCAAATGCCCCGTCGGTGAAGGAGCAAAACGGACTACAACATTTGTTCCATACATAATTGCGATTTCGCCTTCCAGCATTCGTCAGTAAGACGATCCGTTCTACAATTCAAATACGGCGGGACTGGTTGTTCCCCGCTCAATTTATCAGCAATCGATAAATAGGATTAAAAGCGGCTGGCTTCGATCTGTTTTCTGAACAATCGGAGAACCAGATGGGTGGATTGCATAATCTCGCTGTTGAATTCGTTTAGATCGAATATTTCTTTCCGGATTAATATCTCCAAAAGACGCATCAAGATAAGGCGTTGGTTGCGTCCCGCCTGAGCTAAGGGATTGGTTTCCTCTAGCAGATTTTCCTTGCGCTTAATCAATTCGTCGAAGGCGTGAATCGCTTCGATCTTGGTTTCATATCGGTCGAAGAGTTCCAAAACATGGCCGATATTCATGAATTGCTGCACTACTTTTTTGGGACGGAATAGTTTGATGCCGCCGCCATATCCCAGCACTTCCCGATTGATGCGAAGCAGAGCGATGATCGCTTGGCTGTCCATGAAGCGGATTTGCTCGATGTCAAGGACGAAATAATACCGCTTTTCCTCCATCATTTTTTCGATAAACGTTGTCAGTTCCTTGGATTCGTTTTTACCAAGTTCTCCTTGCAGTTCAAGGATAGAGACCATATCGTGATCTTTGCGTATGATTCTCATAATGGCCTACATTTCGTTTATTCACTCAGGTTACGGGCCTGGGAGTGCGGGCGTCCCGCCCGCATCCCTCCATCCGCCGTTAAAACGGCGGGCTTTTGCCGTTTGTCCCTTTAAAGGGACATTTAGAATAGCCCAACCTTGAAAGGCTGGGATGGGAAATTTCGAGAAATTCGATTTATTTTATGCTTTTGCGATGCAAAAACGTAACAGATATCAAGCCCATTCGCTGCCCAGGATGATTATTCCACCCGCAGGCAGGATGCCTGCGCTCCCAGGTTGCGCAACACGAGTTGTTCATCGACGGCGATTTACCAGCTGGGCGCCGTCCAGGAAGCATTATCCATCGAATCGACGGTTTCTTGAATGATAAGAGAGTACTTTGCGCACAATTCCTTCATTCCCGAAAAATAATCCTGGTAGCGCTTGATGGTCATTTCTACATTTTTCGGAGTCGGTTCCGGCCCCTTGGGCCGGTTTTCCCTTTTGAGAAAAGGCGAAAGAACGCAATCGGCGGCTTCATCCAAAACGGCATAAACTTTGTGGTCTTGAGTCAGCGCTTTGTGGATTTTCAGAATCTCGTTCATCGTCTCTTCCAACAAAACCGGATTCGGAGACCGGCTGGAGGCGATGGCGCGCAAGGCGCCGACTTTTTGCAACCCTTCTTCCGCTTTTTCCACCGCTGTTTTCAAAATATCGCCAGATTGCCGTAGTAAAGCCTTGCCGCTTTCTTTATTCAATTCGAAAAAGAAGCCGACGGCCATTTGCAGCGTGCTTTGCGCCATCGCCTCATAGCGCGCGTATTCCTGTATCGTTTCCCGCAGCGTCCGGATCTCGGCGCCTTCCATTTTAGCGCCGCCTTCGGTGCAGTTAATGACGCGAGCGTTGGTTCGCTTGATCTCCTCTTCCATCGAACGTAGATAAGCCAGCCAAAATTTGTTGGTGGCGACTTCCCCTCCCAGGTTGGCGGGGACGATGATGGGATCGAATTCTTCCAGTTCCGGCTTGTCTCCCAACAATTCGACTTTCATTTTCCCCGGCGCGTCCGAGCGATAGATATTGCGGCGCAACGCGGTTCCCGACGCATGAGTCGAACCGCCATCGCGGGAAAAAGAGAGATCGAAGCCGACCAATACAATAGGATCGCAGCCCAAATAGCGCGCCAGGTTGAAGCAGGTCTGGCCGACGTTGATGCCGGGACTCATGGCGGCGCCTTCGCCGAAGAGTTGCTTCATGACGTTCAACAAACGCGACGAGGGCAATGAGATGGAGACTTTCGTTCCTTGCAATTGTTTGGGGATTTCATGGAAAACGCTTGGGGAAAACACGAGAATCGCCGCACCCAAATCCGTCACTCCCGCAAAATGGCGGGCGTTGAGCGGCGTCGGATCGGTAGTAGCGATAAGATGAGGCGTTATGCCTTTATTAAGCAAAAGTTTATAAACGGTATCGACTGCGATAATGACGCCTTTATCCCCCACCTGAGCCAACAGGTCAACGTTTTTATCCAACGACGGCCCTGCGCCCACGACGAACGCGGGAATCTTGGTCAAGGCGGAATTTAAAGCCGTCAACGATGGATTGGATAACATCTGAGGGATGTTGCGGATAATATTTTCCTGAATCATCCCCCCCAGCTGCACCTTGGTGCGTAATAGAATTTCTCCGCTTTGCAGAGACTCATCCACGATTTCCCGCACCCGGCGGTAAAAAGCTGGATCGATTTCGACGGAGGCCGGATGCTCTATAACGGTTAAACCATCCTGGATGAAAGGCGTAAGCAGCCGGTTCATGCAATCCCGCATCTCCGAATCCGTTGGTTCGATCAAAAAAAAGAAAGAACGGCTTTGCAGCAGCAAGGTCATATCAACATAAGTAAAAGCTGCATAAACAATGTCGATTTCGCGTTCGACGATAACAATATTACATAAATCCCGCTGGCATCTTTTAGCGAGTTCGAATACGTGATACAGCAAGCCCGAGCCGAAGATCATCAAATTATAAGCGATTGGCAACTCTAATCCATTTACCCAACGCTGGGCTTCCTGGATGGGATTTTTGGCGCTATGCAGCAGGCGGGCGGCGCCGCCGGATTGCAGGCGCAAGGAAGGAACGTTTGCCGGAGTTGCTATAATCTCGGCGCGATGGCAGGGAGTATATTGCCGCAAGCGATCCGCGGTCTTTGGATCGTAGGATTGCAGAATCTGTAAATTTTTCTCCAGAAAACCGCTCATAAGCCTGGTTCGAAACGCGGAAGTTCTCAGATCCGGCTATTGGTTCTCCGCGCCTTCTTCCCAAACGTGGAAAGGGAGCGGCTTGAATCAGGGGAGAGGAGTCGGCTCTTCGCCGGAAGGCGCGTCCTGCGCCTCTCCTTTCCCCATCAATTGCGAAAGTTCTTGCTGAAATTGATGCAGGTCTTTGAATTGGCGATAAACGGAAGCGAAGCGGACGTAGGCCACCTGATCCAGCTGCCGCAGTTCCTTCATAATATTTTCCCCGATGACGGAACTGGGAATTTCGCTTTCGTGCGTCATGTAAAGCCGCTGCTCGATCAACGTCGTGATCTGTTGCAGCTGCTCTTCCGATACCGGGCGCTTTTGGCAGGCGATGCGCATGCTTTTGCAAACCTTGTTCCGGTCGAACGCCTCCCGGCGTTCGTCCCTCTTGATAATCATGAGAGGAATCTCTTCATAGCGTTCGTAGGTAGTAAAACGCTGGTTGCACGCCAAACATAACCGGCGGCGGCGGATGCTCGCGCCGTCGGACATGGAACGCGAATCCACGACTTTATCTTCATCGACGCCGCAATAAGGACATTTCACAAGCTTTCCTCTCCCGGCGGCTTACGCCTGCGCCATAGGCAGTTTTCTCCATTCCGAATAGAGCGGGAAGGAGGCTGTAAGGTCTTTCACTTTCGCTTTCACCGATTCGATGACCGATTCTTCGAGTTTGGATTCGATGATGTCGGCGATCATATTGGCGACGGTTTTCATCTCAACTGGCCCCATCCCCCGCGTTGTCAGCGCCGGGGTTCCCAACCGGACGCCGCTGGCGACGAATGGAGTTTGCTTATCGAAGGGAATCATATTTTTATTGACTGTAATATAGGCGCGGTCAAGGGCTTTCTCGCAATCTTTGCCGGTTAGGCCGTTATGCCCCACGTCCAGCAGGAGCAAATGAGTATCCGTCCCGCCGGAAATCATGCGGATATTGCGCCCGGCGAACGTCTTTTCCATCGCCTTGGCGTTATCAAGAATGCGTTGTTGATAAACTTTGAATTCGGGCTGCATCGCTTCCTGAAACGCGACAGCCTTGGCGGCGATGACATGCATCAACGGTCCGCCCTGGCTGCCGGGAAACATCTTTCCGTTCACCGCTTTGGCGTGCTCCTCCTTGCAGAGGATTAGTCCGCCGCGAGGGCCGCGCAGGGTTTTGTGAGTCGTCGATGTAACGATATCCATGTGTGGTATCGGCGTGGGATGCAATCCCACCGCCGCCATTCCTGCGATATGTGCAATGTCCGCCAGCGATTTTGCGCCTACGCTGCGGATAATCTCTCCCAACCCTGCAAAATCGAGGCGGCGAGGATAAGCGGAAGCGCCCAGAATCACCAGTTCAGGCCGATACTCTTCCAATGCCTGACGGAATTCGCACAGATCGATTTGCTCAGTCTCGCGATTGACGCCGTAGGATTTCACCTGAAAGAGCTTGCCGGAAAAATTAACCGGGCTGCCATGCGTCAAATGTCCGCCTTGAGAAAGGTCTAAGCCCATAATCTTAGCGCCGGGTTCGACCAGTGCCATATAAGCAGCCATATTAGCCTGCGAACCGGAATGGGGCTGCACGTTGGCGTGATCGGCGCCAAACAGTTTCTTCGCCCGCTCGATTGCCAACTTCTCAGCGATATCGACGAACTCGCAGCCGCCATAGTATCGCTTGCCGGGATAGCCTTCGGCGTATTTATTGGTCAGAGGAGTTCCCATCGCTTCCAGAACCGCCTCGGAGACGAAATTTTCGGATGCGATCAATTCCAATTTTTCGTGCTGACGGCCTGCTTCCAACAAAATCGCATTATAAATTTCTGGATCGGCGGTCCGGACATGCTCTAACACTATTGGGTTCCTCCTTGTTTTACAATTATAATAAGTAAAGTAGTTTTAATATTTAGTCTCTTGCAAAATTCCAATATTCCTCCCCCAAGCCTGGGGGAGGTTAGGAGGGGGTTGTTTTAAGTCTAATAAAATCAACCCCCCTCTAACTCCCCCCATCTTGGGGGGAGAATTAAAAAAACCAGTCCTTACCCGGACAAATTCGAATTAGCGAACGATTTATAATAGGATTTCACTTGCATAGTTCCAGGATAGGAGACGGCGCAGGGCGCGAAATCCCGCGATTCGCACGCCATGATTTTACTGATGCGCCGCTGATATTTGCCGCCCAGGAAACAGCTTTCCATCCACGCTCTTACAATGCTGTCGATCCGGTCTCTCTCGAAATAATCCGCGCCCATCGCTAGCATGTTGGCGTTGTTATGGGTGCGCGACATTCTCGCATGTTCTTCGTCGTAGGGCATGACGCAGCGGATGCCGTGCACTTTATTGGCGGCGAGTAACATGCCATGTCCCGTCGAGCAGATCAACACGCCTCGATCCGCCTTGCCCCGCGCCACTAAACCCGCCGCCAGAAAAGCATAATCGGGATGATCGCAGGACGCACCGGAATCGGTTCCGCAATCGATCAACGCCGCCAATTCCTTTTCCCATCGCTCGATGAGGAAATTTTTCACCGCAAAGCCGCGATGATCGGCGCCGAATGCTACGACAAACTTTCGCGTCTCGTAAAATCGATGTCGGATATCGTCCCAATCATCCACGATGCGTTCGACGCCGCTCTCGATATACCCGGCAACCCGATCGAATACGGCGTCATCCCCTCCCACCGGATCGGAAATATCCAAAGGACCTTCGGGAAGCAAATATTGGCCTAAAATACGTACTTTATCCGAACATTCGGGATACATCTCATCCATAAAAAACTGTTGTTGCTGAGTCATGACGACGCAGAGATGAGCTTTATCGCACATTTCCCGCGTCAAGGATCGCGAACGGAAACCATCGAGCGAACCGCCTCTGCGGCGAACCTCATAAACCGCCCGGCTGGATGGAGCGGCGCCATCCACGGCGGAGATGCCAGCGGATTCCACGAGAACATCGTCATCCAATCCCTTTTCGGCCAAGCGCTTGCGCAATAAAGCCTCGGCGATCGGACTGCGGCAGCAATTTCCCATGCAAATCATTAAAATACGAAAGGGATCAGCGGTCATAAATCCTTAATCCTCAAATCATGTTACGCAGTTCCATTCCCTCGCCCTATGGGAGGGTTAGGGTGAGGGGGGCTAAGTTTAACCTTATCAACCCTCACTTAACCTCTCCCAATCTTGGGAGAGGGATTGGAAAAACAGCAAATTCAAAAGAAAATAGCTTTCGTGAGAAACATGAGTCATTAATATCAATTCAGCGGTTGCAATGGCTACGGTCAAAGCGAAAAACGAATCATTGGAGGGTTGGTCTCATTAGATGATGATTCGTCCCTTGCTGATAACAATAGGCAATATTCAAAAGCCGATCCTCGCTCAAAGCGGGGCCAATCAATTGAATGCTTATGGGCAATCCATCGGAGCTGAAGCCGCCGGGAATTACCAAGCCCGGCAAACCCGCCAGGTTGAGCGGCGCCGTAAACACATCCGACAGATACATCTCCAAAGGATCGTCCGTCTTTTCCCCGGCTTTGAATGGCGGCGATGGCGTAGCGGGACATAGTACGGCGTCCACCTTTTCGAAAGCGGCGTCGAAATCGTTTTTAATTAACGTCCGGACGCGTTGAGCGCGGCGGTAATAGGCTTCGTAATACCCAGCGCTTAAAACGAACGTGCCCAGCATAATCCGGCGCTTCACTTCTGGCCCAAAGCCTTCGCTGCGAGTTTTATTATACATCTCCACGATGTTGTCGTGCGGCCCTTGCGCCCGGTATCCGTAAACGACGCCGTCGTAGCGGGCAAGATTGCTGGAAGCTTCCGCCGTACAAATCATATAATACGTCGCGATGGCGTATTCGGTATGGGGAAGCGAAATCTCCAGGCATTCCGCGCCCTGGCTTTCGAAATAGCGCGCCGCCGCCAATACCGCATCTCGGATTTCCGGATTCAATCCTTCGATGAAATATTCTTTGGGGATGCCGATTCGCGCGCCTTTAACATCCCCGCTCAACAAGGCGGCATAATCGGGAACCGGCGTATCGATGGATGTGGAATCCAGGGGATCAAGGCCGGAGATAATCCGTAACAGTTCTGCGGCGTCGCGAGCGTCTTTCGCCATAGGGCCAATCTGATCCAACGACGAAGCGAAAGCGACTAATCCATAGCGCGATATGCGGCCATAGGTCGGCTTCATTCCCGTAACCGAACAAAAAGCGGCGGGTTGGCGAATGGAACCGCCCGTATCCGAAGCCAAGGCCAAAGGCGCTTCGTCAGCGATCACGGCGGCGGCGGATCCACCGCTGGAACCGCCGGGAACTCGCGAAAAATCCCAGGGATTCATCGTGCGTCCGAAAGCCGAATTTTCCGTAGACGATCCCATCGCAAATTCGTCCATATTCGTCTTGCCGATGGGGATCAATCCTTCGTTCAAGAGTTTGACGACGATGGTTGCGTCATAGGGCGGCTTAAAATTTTCCAACATTTTCGAACCGCACGCCGTCGGCGCCCCATTGTTCATGCACATATTATCTTTGATGGCGATGGGTACGCCCGCCCACTTAGGCAGCATTTCCCCCTTGGCTCGGCGTTCGTCGATCTTATCGGCTAGGGATAGAGCATAATCCCGCATAACCAAATGGTAAGCATGGATTTTCGCTTCGAGCTGGCCGATTCGATGCAAGAACGATTCGACGAGTTCCCTAGCGGAAAGTTTTTTCGCCTGCAATTCTTCCGAGGCTTGCCAAGCTGACAATTGGTAGGGTTCAGTCATTCTGTTATAGACTTTTTTCTGGAATATCCATCTCCAACGAATGGAGGAAAGATAGAACTCGCATTCCCTTTTTAAAATATTGAATCGATAGGATCAATATCTTGCTGTTCTTCAAACGAGAATCACCATATATTCCGGCTTGCCGGTTATATTAACCTGAGTTAGGGGTTTTCTGTCAATGTTTACGAACCTATCCACGGCAAATGAATCCCGAAATGGACTTTATCGCGCCATAGCCCCTACTTTTTTAATAGGATATTATCCCGGAAAGCGGAAAACTTAAGTCTTTCTTTCACTAAGCCAACGAACGTGGGGGTGGCAAGGGCAAGGTTGTTTCTGCCCTTGACTCGGCAAAAAAGTAGAAGAGCCATCTTGGCTCTTTCTTTTGACATTCAAGAGGCTGGAAATCTCTTCTACTTTGGTATTTCATAAGAGCAAGCCACTCGCTATTTGCGGGCTATATCAGGCAGAAAAAGTAGACCCGCGTGGGGAAGGATTTCTCGCTATCGCTCGAAATGACAGAGTCGCAGCTGACAGAGTCGCAGCAGGAGAAAGACCATGATTAACGATTTTTTCCCGCCGCGCCCGGCATTGCGGCATGTCATTTCGAGGGAGCGCAGCGACCGAGAAATCTTCAACCCCCTCTGTGCCATATTGGCTCTTTCCCTACTAAAGGCTGGAAGCCTCTTCTACTTTGGTATTTCATAAGAGAAAGGATTGGACTCATGAATTCATTAAATAGACGGTATTTCTTGAAAAATATCGGATACGGCGCAGGAGCGATAGCGGCGAGCGGTTTATTGACGGATGGATTAACCTTCGCCGAAGGCAAGAAGCCCAATTTCGTGATTCTCTTCGCGGACGATATGGGCTACGGCGATTGGAGCCGGGGCGGCAATCCCACTATCCGCACGCCCAACCTCAACCGTATGGCGGACGAGGGCGTACAGATGACGCAGTTCTATTGCGCCAATCCCGTCTGTTCCCCCTCGCGCTCCGCCCTACTTACGGGAAGGAATCCCATCCGCACCGGCGTCGTCCAGGTATTTTTCCCCGGAAACGGGCACGGCATGTCTTTGCAGGAAATTACGATCGCCGAAGCGCTCAAGCCATTAGGATATGCTTCCGCCTGCATCGGCAAATGGCACTTGGGAAGCACGCAGGAATACCGCCCCTTGCGCCAGGGATTCGATTATTACTACGGCATTCTCTACAGTAACGATATGGTTAATCCCGACATCTACCGCAATGACGAAATGATCGAGCATCCCGCGGATCAAACCACCTTGACGAAGCGCTACACCGAAGAAGCCGTTCGGTTTATCGAAAAATCCAAGGATCAGCCCTTCCTTCTCTATTTGCCCTACACCATGCCGCACGTCCCCATCGCCGCCTCCCAGGATTTTCTCGGCCAATCCCGACGCGGCCTCTTCGGCGACGTCATCGAAGAGATCGACTGGAGCGTAGGCCGCATCAACGAAACTTTGGATAACCTGGGACTGAGCGAAAACACCCTCGTGATGTTCACCAGCGACAACGGCCCTTGGATGATTAAAGATCAAAAAGGCGGTTCCGCCGGACTATTGCGCGGGGCTAAGGGCGATACGTGGGAAGGCGGGATGCGCGAACCCTTCGTCGCCCGCTGGAAAGGAACGCTTCCCGCCGGACGCGTCTGCATGGACGTCGGTTCCACGCTCGATTTCTTTCCCACTTGCGTTAAATTGGCGGGCGCTGAGATTCCCCAAGATCGCCCCATTGACGGCATCGATTTGATGCCAACGCTCCTGGGAAAGGAATCGCCTGAGCGAACCATCTATTTCTATCGCGGCGAACATCTGCGCGCCATCCGCAAAGGCAAATGGAAACTGCATTTCAGTTACTACGACCTCGATCATTACGATTTTCGCCTAGACGACTCCAAGAAAGGCTGGATCACGCCGGAAAAACCGCTGCTCTTCGATCTCGAGGCCGACCCTTCCGAACGCTTCGATCTCGCGAGTCAATTCCCGGAAGTTGCGAAGGATTTGACGGAAACCGCCGAACGCTATAAGGAAGAAATCCGTAAAAATGGCGAGAACCAAGACCTGATCGATTGGTTCGTTAAGGATTGGCCTACTGCATCAAGGAAAGGCGACTAATCGAAAAACGATCCATCGAGGATGCGGGGGTATTCCCTTCCCGCATCCTTCCTTTCGAAAAATAATGGCAATTATTTCCATTTTCGATGAAAGGGAAAATGACGGCATTTTCCTTTTTGCTTTTCATTAATCGCTAAAAAATCGGTTTTTTTGCAGATTTGATAAGAGATTCCCCTTTTCGCCTCTCCAACGCCACCGCGCCGCCGGTTATAATATTCGGATTATTAAGCGGTGGACGGGCGCAGCCAGTGGATTCCCGGCGAATCCCTTTCCTCTTACTCAAAGCCAATGATTTTTTGTTAGAGGCGGCGGAAACGAATTGGTTTCTTCCGAACGTTGCGCAATTACAACCAAACAAGTTGTAGTTGTAGGGTGGGATCAAAGCGAAGCGTAGCCCACCCTATAGTCTTAAAGGTGAATTCAATGAGTTTATTTATGGAGAAATTAATTTCGCAGCGTCTAGGCGGCCAACGATTCGGTAAGGACACAGCGATTTACAAGTTCGCAAAAATCAAAATCGCCAAAAGAGCCGCCATCGCTGCCCATCCCGGCGAGGAGTTGATCGATATGGGCGTCGGCGAGCCGGACGACCGGGCGGACGATTCCATCGTAGAAGTTCTTTACCGCGAAGCGCTTAAAAAAGAAAACCGCTTCTACTCCGACAATGGCATTCCCGAATTGAAAAACGCCGTTAGCGCCTACATGAAAAACCGCTTTCATGTGGATATCGATCCCGAAACGGAAGTCAATCACAGCATCGGCTCCAAATCGGCGTTGTCGCTTCTGCCCTATTGCCTCGTCAATCCCGGCGAAATCGCTTTGATGACCGTTCCCGGCTACCCCATAACCGGAACCATCAGCAAATATCTGGGAGGCGATGTTTATACTCTTCCCTTGAAAAAAGAGAATCGCTTCCTCCCCGATCTCGACGCCATTCCGGCGGAGATCAAGCGCAAAGCGAAAGTTTTATATATCAATTATCCCAACAATCCCACGGGAGCGCTGGCGCCGCAGGAGTTCTACGAAAAAGCCGTGCGCTTCGCTCAGGAAAACGGCGTCGCCGTCCTCCAGGATGGAGCCTATATGGAATTAACCTACGGAGAGAAGCCGCTTTCCTTTTTGCAAACGCCCGGCGCCAAGGATGTCGGCGTGGAATTGCATTCCCTCTCCAAATCGTTCAACATGACCGGCTGGCGCATCGGCTTCGTCTGCGGCAATCCGCTGCTGGTTAAAGCCTTCGCATCGGTGAAGGACAATAACGACTCCGGCCAGTTCATCCCCATTCAGAAAGCCGCCGTCTATGCGCTGCAACACCCGGAACTCACGGATAAAGTGCGAACGAAATATCAACGCCGCCTGAACGCTCTATGCGCCATCTTGCGAAAACTGGGATTCTTCGTCAACGAACCCAATGGAACCTTTTATCTCTATTTCGAAATTCCCAAGGGAACCAAGAGCGGACGCCAATTCCAATCCGCCGAAGAATTTTGCGACTATCTCATTCGGGAAAAACTCATATCTTCCGTGCCGTGGGACGATGTGGGCCATTTCCTGCGTTTCACCGTCACCTTCGAAGCCAAAGATATGGAAGACGAAAAGCGGGTGATTGGAGAGATCGAAAAACGGCTCTCCAGCGAGGAATTTTTATTCTGATTAGGTTTTTTCAAAATTCCTTTTTTTCCCTCCCCCAAGTTTGGGGGAGGTTAGGAGGGAGGGTCTTTAAGTCTAACCAAATCAACCCCCCTCTAACTCCCCCCAAGCTTGGGGGGAGAATAAAAAAGCAGACTTTATCAATTTTGCAATAGACTCTGCTTACCAACGAACCGCCTCTATGACGATTCGATACTATAACGCCATTCTACCAAACAAAATGGAGGAAGCGCCATGAATCCGTTGGCCAAAGAATTAAACGAAGCGATCGCCGCCGATAATCCGGCCGTACTGGAGATGCTCTCCAACCTGGGCAAAGAGCTCTTTATGCCGAAAGGGATTCTCACCCAATCGGCGGAGGCCAAAGAAAAAGCCCACAAATTCAACGCCACCATCGGCATCGCCACGGAAGGCGCCGGCCCCATGTATCTGCCCGCCATCCACGCCAAACTAAGCGCCTTCGCTCCCAAAGACCTTTTCCCTTACGCTCCCAATACGGGAAAACCGGAACTGCGCAAGTTGTGGAAAGAGAAGATGGTGAAGGAAAATCCCTCGCTGGCGGGCAAGACCATCAGCAATCCCCTCTGCACCAACGCGTTGACGCACGGCCTCAGCCTCGTCGCCGATATGTTCGTCGACCGGGGCGACTACATCGTTTTGACCGACAAGTTTTGGGGCAACTACAACCTAACCTTCGCCGTGCGCTGCGGCGGCGTCATGACGCCTTGCAATACCTTCACGCC
Source organism: Candidatus Omnitrophota bacterium (assembly GCA_040755155.1). NCBI lineage: Bacteria > Pseudomonadati > Candidatus Omnitrophota > Candidatus Omnitrophota bacterium. Next base: position 74,927 of record JBFMBP010000070.1, read on the forward strand.
TCAAGGCGGCTTCGACGTTCAGGCTTTGTTGAACAAAACGCGGGAATGCGGCAAGGAAAAAGGCAAAGTCATCGTCCTGCTCAATTTCCCCAATAATCCATCCGGCTACACGCCGACCGCCGCCGAAGGAAAAGCCATCGCCGACGGTCTAGTGGAAATCGCCGAAAGCGGCGTCAAAATCGTCGCCGTTACCGACGACGCCTATTTCAGCCTTTTCTACGAAGACAGCATGACGGAATCCATCTTCGGCCTCATCGCCAACCGTAGCAAAAACCTGCTCGCCATTAAACTGGACGGCGCCACCAAGGAAGAATTCGTCTGGGGCTTCCGCGTCGGCTTCATCACTTTCGCCGCCAGCGCTCCCGGAGCGGACGCCAACCTGTTGACCGCCTTGGAAAAGAAAGTCGCGGGCGATATCCGGGGCACCATCTCCAACTGCCCACATCCCTCGCAGACATTCGTCATCGACATTTTGCAGAATCCCGAATTCCCGGCGCAGAAACGGCAGAAATACGAAATATTGAAAGTGCGGGCGCTTACGGTGAAGGAAGTACTAAAGACCGGCAATTACGGCGATCAATTCGAATTCTATCCCTTCAATTCCGGTTATTTCATGTGCCTGAAATTGAAAAACGTCGAAGCGGAGCCGTTGCGAGTACATCTCTTGAACCAGTACGGCGTAGGGACCATTTCCGTCAACAAAACCGATCTGCGCATCGCCTTCTCCAGCGTGGAAGCCGATCAAATCCAGGAACTCTTCGATATAATTTATCAAGGATGCAAAGACCTGGCGTAAATTCCTATCGCCGTAAGCCGAATGAGAAAGGAATCATGACATGACGCGCATTCATAATTTCAGCGCCGGACCGGCGGGGCTCCCCCTTCCGGCGCTGCAAAAAGCCCAAGAAGAACTGCTCGATTTCAAGGGTCAGGGTATGTCCCTCATGGAGATGTCCCATCGCTCCAAGCCCTTCGCCGCCGTGATCGAATCCGCCGAGGCCAATATCCGCTCCCTGCTGGGCGTCCCGAACGATTACGCCGTGCTCTTTCTTCAAGGCGGGGCCAGCCTCCAATTCGCCATGATCCCCATGAATCTGCGCGCTAAGGGACAATCGGCCGATTATATCCATACCGGCAGTTGGTCTTCCAAGGCGATCAAGGAAGCGAAAATCACCGGCGCCGTCAACGTCGTTTGGGACGGCAAGGACGACAACTACATGCGCGTTCCATCCGATGGCGAGTTGCAATTCTCTCCCGCCGCCGCTTACGTCCATATTTGCTCTAACGAAACCATCGGCGGCATCCGCTATCCCTCCTTCCCCAAGACAGAAGCGCCGTTGATCGCGGATATGTCCAGCGAAATTCTCTCCCGCGCCATCGACGTAAAATCCTTCGGCCTTATCTATGCCGGGGCGCAGAAAAACATCGGCCCCTCCGGCCTGGCTCTGCTCATCGTCCGCAAAGACTTGCTTGAACGCTGCCCGGAAGACGTTCCCCTCTTCCTGCGCTACAAAACCCATGCGGCGGAAAGCAGCCTTTATAACACCCCCAACACTTGGGCTATTTATATCGTCCAATTGATTACAGAATGGATGATCCAAATGGGCGGCGTGGCGGCGATGCAAAAGATCAACGAAGAGAAAGCAGCCATCCTTTACAACGCCCTCGATTCCAGCGCTTTTTGGAAACCCTGCGCCCAAAAATCCAGCCGCTCCATCATGAACGTCACATGGCGTATGGCGACGGAAGAATTGGAAGCGAAATTCATCGCCGAAGCGACAAAAGCAGGTCTATCCGGCCTCAAAGGCCATCGTTCCGTCGGCGGCCTGCGCGCCAGCATCTACAACGCCTGCGCGAAAGAATCCGTCGAAGCGTTAGTTTCCTTCATGAAAGACTTCGAAACCGCGAATGGATGAAGTTGGCGGGATTCATTGTGCATAAACGATAAGGGGCGCTTTTCATCGCGCCCCTTTCTTATTTTGCCGTGCAGTTGAACACCGATCTTCACGGAGTGTTCAACCTTCAGAATTACACTTAAGAAAATAAGGGAAGATTCCAAGAATGGATAGGTTTAGGGGAACGTTATGCTAAAGCAATCATGAAAGAATATCGACGCGGAACATATACCGTATACGAAATACATCTGCATTTGGTGTAGATCACGAAATATCGCCGAGCGGTATTGACCGGGGAATTAGGGAATCGAGTGAGAAAATTGATCCGAGAAATATGTGGAACCCATGAGGTTAGCATAATGAACCTAAAAACGGCATTTGACAATTAGTTTGAGAATATTAATCCTTGTTTTTAATAAGGATGCGTAATAACATCCTTTTCACCAAAAGGTGAGCGGAATGTATTTCGTAACTCGCTTAATTTATTATACTTATCACTCGTCACTTGTCACTTATCACTGTTTTTAGGATCATATTTTCCCTCCAATCATTCTTATACGTATTCTTTCGATATAAAAATTTTTTGTATAAAAGTATTTTGTTGATTTTGAATGCAGAGGTTGAATATTTTCAGATGCTTTTGATATACTGTAAAAAAGATTCTATGGTATTTCTATGAATAAATTGACGCGATTGCGAAAATTACTCAATCTACTGGAATCAGGAGAGAAATATTTAACGGCCCCTGAATTGGCCAAAAGGCTGGATGTATCCGTAAGAACGATTTACCGCTACTTACAAGAACTGGATGAATTCGGCGTCCCTATCGATAACGAGTTCGGTTATCGAACCTCGAAAGGCTGCTCTTTTTTCCCTTTCAAACCTAGCAGCGGCGATCTGCGGATGATTCAGGATTTGATCGATACGTCGCCTCTCGCCAAGTTGCCCGATCTTAAAGACCATTACCAAAGATTGCGCGCCCAGTTGACCTTGCTTTTAAGCGGCGGGGATGAGGAGGAAGACATTATCTGCGATTCCGAACCGTTTGTAGGAGACCGTTTGGCGTTTTCCCTAGAAGAATTGGAGAACGCTTGTTTCGAGCGCCGGATTTGCCGCATTCTCTACCATGCGTTGGACGAAGAAGAACCCTCCTATCGGACCATCCATCCTTACGGGATCGCCATCCGGCTAGGGCAGTGGTACCTGATTGCGTTGGATGGGGAAAAGAACGAATTTCGCATTTACAAATTTCTCAGAATCAAAACGTTGTTCGTAACGAACCAGTCCTTTCAACGCGACGCCGACTTTTGTTTCGACCGTTTTTTCGAGGATAGTTGGAACGTCTTCCAAGGCCCGATGCAGACCGTCCGCCTTCGCGTCCGAGGCATGGCGGCGCGCTTGGCGTCGGAACGTTCGTTTCCCAAAAGAATGGAAGTCGATTGGCAAAGCGCGGATGAAGCGATCATTACGGCCACTATGCGCGGCGATCAAGAAATCGTCAATTGGGTATTAAGCATGGGCGCCGAAGCGGAAATCCTCGCGCCCCCAGAATTACGCGAGAAAGTGCGACAAATTCTGTCAGCCTCCTTGCGCCGCTACGAAGATTGAGTGACAGGTTTTGTCAGGGGGACGGGGTAAGATTTCCGTATTATAAGGAAGGATGGAACTAAAACAATGAGTTTTCCCAACGACTTTCATGATTTGACTGGTCATTGGCCATTTCCTTGGCAAGAGAAACTATATAAACGTTTTCTATCTAATGATATTCCTCCTTCATGCAACATACCAACTGGGCTAGGTAAAACGAACGTGATAGCTATCTGGTTAATTGCGCTGAAGGAAAATAAGAATTTACCTCGCCGTCTTGTGTATGTCGTTAATCGGCGCACGGTAGTGGATCAAACAACGGAAGAGGCGGTCAAACTCCGTATCAACGCTGCGAAGATCGGCATTCCAGACCTTGCCATTAGTACGCTTCGAGGTCAGTTCGCCGATAATCGCGAGTGGTCCGCCGATCCATCAAAACCCGCGATTATTTGCGGAACGGTGGACATGATCGGCAGCCGTCTTCTCTTCAGCGGTTACGGCTGTGGATTCAAATCCAAACCTCTTCACGCAGGTTTTCTTGGTCAAGACGCATTGCTCGTGCATGATGAGGCGCATTTGGAACCAGCGTTTCAAAAACTTATTGAAAGCATCCGAAGAGAACAGCACGAGCGCGAGCGTACGGATATTTTGCCCTGGTCTAAACTTCGCGTAGTGTCGCTCTCCGCAACATCACGGAATGATAAAAATAACGATAAGACAGAGTCAGATAAACCATTCGAGTTGACTGATGATGAAAAGAATCCACAGGGTAAAATACCCGATCCGCCGACTGAACCGATTCATCTCGTTTGGCTACGACTCACGGCGAAAAAACGGCTAGAATTTCATCAGATCGAAGACAAAAAAGATGCTCTCGTGAAAAAGTTTGGCGAGTTAGCGGCTAAATACAAAGACAAAAATTGCACCGTTCTGATTTTTGTTCGAACCATCGAAGATGTTTTCAATGTGGAGAAGGCGCTGAAAAAGACGGATCGACCAATCGTTCTCTTGACTGGTACTATTCGAGGTAAAGAACGCGACGATCTAGTCAACAATGAGTATTTTAAACGATTTCTCAAAGATGCCAAACCAGGGCCAACCGTATTTCTGCTCTGTACTTCTGCAGGGGAGGTTGGCATCGATATTTCCGCCGATCATATGATTTGCGATCTTACGCCTTTCGACAGTATGGCTCAGCGATTGGGGCGCGTTCACCGATATGGCGAACCGAGAGAACATAAAGCTGACATCGATGTGGTATATCCAATGGTGTTTAACGAGAAAGACAAACTAACGCCTGCTAGTATAAAATCCCTCGAATTAATAAAATCTCTCGATGGCGACGCCAGTCCGCTCGCATTGATGACTAAACTCAACGCCATTGAAAAAGCTGACGCCTTCACGCCAAAACCTACCATTCTTACTGCTACAGACATCCTCTTCGATGCGTGGTCGATGACAACCATCCGACAAAAGATGCCGGGCCGACCTCCTGTGGAGCCGTATTTGCATGGCATCCGTCGTGAATGGGAACCTCCGGAAACGCATGTGGCTTGGCGCGATGAAGTGGAAATTATCACCAAGGAACTAAGCGAGCGATACGAACTCGAAGACTTACTGGAAGATTATCCCCTCAAGCCGCATGAGTTGCTGCGCGATACGAGCAAAAGAGTATTTGGACATTTAAAAGGGCTTGCTGATGAATATCCCGATTCACATGTTTGGCTCGTGGATTTTAACGGTATAGTCGAAATCAAATCTATGAAAGAATTAGAAGAAAAAACCATTGAACAGAAGACGATACTGTTACCGCCATCCGTTGGAGGCCTAACATCAAGCGGAACGCTTGATGGAAAAGCCGTTCGTAAAAAGAGAAAAGATAACGACACGGAGAACGAGCAGTCTACCGAACCTAAAAATAATGTGATGTACGATGTGGCCGATGAGTGGTTCGTAGACAATGAGCGCAAGTCTAGGCGTCGCGAGCGTCTTTGGGATGATGCCGAGCCTCCTAAAGGTATGCGGCTGGTTCGGCGAATCGACGTTGATCCCGATGCGGATGAACGAGGTTCTAGCGACGAAGAATCGGCTCGAAAACGCTTCTGGCTTTGGTATGCACGTCCTCGTTCAGCGGATGACGACCTTTCCATGACGGCTGTCGAGGCGGTTAAATGGGATCGCCATACTAAAGATGTGGAAGAATGCGCTAAAAACAATACAGACGTTCTTTTAAAGGATTATCAGGAACTGCGCGATGCAGTCGTGCTTGCCGCCAAATTTCACGATCTGGGCAAAAAGCGCGAATTCTGGCAGAGAAGAATCGGTAATCCGAATCCCGCCGAGTGGTACGCCAAGTCAGGGAAAGATAGCAGTACAGGTAAACGATGGATTCCGCATGATATTTGTCCCAATTACAGGCATGAATTCGGCTCCTTGTTGGATCTATTGGATCCGAAAAAGGAATATCATACGGAATTCAACCGGCTTAGCGATGAGATGAAAGATGTTGTTCTGCATTTAATCGCTGCGCATCACGGTTTCGCCCGCCCGCATTTTCCCCATGAAAACGCTTACGATCTTAACTATTCAGAAGGAGAATCCAATCGCGTCGCCGTTGAAGTCATGCAACGATTCGCTCGGCTTCAACGCAAATTTGGCCGATGGGGCTTAGCCTACCTCGAATCCCTGCTCCGCGCCGCCGACTACGCCACCAGCGCCAATCCCTCTCCCTGCGAAACTGTAAAACAGGAGGCGTCATCATGACTTATCCCGAACCGAACATCCGCATCAACGTTGACGTAACCAATCCCGGCCAATTCTTCGCCTGCTGCGGGTTGCTGGAGCTGGCGGATCGGCTGTGGCCTGGGGCAGAGGGGTGGTTTAGTCTTTCTAATTTTCAGTTCTGTATCCGCCTTAAGAATCCCACTAATACATTACAAGAACTGCTTTATGAATGCAAGCAATTATCTTTTAACATTGATGATAACTCAAATGGTGATAATGATGATGAGAACGATAACGCACTAGTGCTACCAATTTTAATGAAATGGAAAGATGAAACAGATGCTATTCTTTTAGATTGGTGGAGCGATAAATCGATAAAACCTTGGGCTGGATCAATGAAGCATAAACATATTCTACGCGCTATGCTTGATGCAATTGATCCAGCACACAGTGATCCTTTTAATGATATGCGAAATGTGTACGACGCGCAGAGGGATACTGTTCCGCAAACTGATGGGAGAAAACAGCGTATCGGGAAATCGAAAAAGCGAGAACCTTTTTACTTCGATCCACGACGAGGAAATAAATCTCATCCGCTCGATTCAGGCTTCTCGCCAGATACGCATCATATGGAATCGGATTGCTGTCCAGTAGTCGAAGCGCTATGTTTTATTGGATTCCAGCGCGCCCGACCTGCCCCAACAGATACACCCAATAGATCCTGTTACTCTGTTTGGACTACTCCCTTAACCGCCAATGTATTGAATCCGGCAGTTTGCGGCATCTTGACTCTTCCTAATTCTATGACCTGCGTTTTCGAAAATTATTTTCGCACAGACCAACGCAAGCACAAAACATTTTCTCAATCTAAACTTGAAAGGAACTCCAATGTCTGAAATCACTTTCAACGATTTACTTAAAGAAGATGGACCCGTTGCCCTCATCATCAAGCAGCCACTAGCTCCAGTGGATAGTGAAAATCCAGTGATTTTCCCTCCTACTTATCCTTTAACCAAGTGGAATGGGAGGATTCACACAATTCAAGATGGCGAATACCGCGTCTCAGTTGAATTGCCACCGGATTCAAAGTCTGACAAGAGCAGCACGAAGGGAGATCAAAAATCTGGGTACAATATTGATCGATTTCCTGATGGAACCAACATTTGTGAGATTGATAGCCCTCAATCACAAAGCAACAGAATTGAACCTAAGTTCAAGACGATTGAGAAAGGGAAACTTGTCCCACAGGTGGAAATTCAAGTCGGCAAGGAGAAAGTAAATCTGCTTGATGTCGGTCACCGAGCAGGCGACGCGGTGGTTCGCATGTCGTCCATTGCCGCCAAGATACACGAAGCGTTTATCGCAGCAAAGTCACATGATTTTTTCAAACTAGCCACTATTGCGCCAACCTCTCTTGTGTTTGGGGTTTGGGATTCTCGCTCAACCTATGTGAAGGTTCAACGAGTTCTAAAAGCACAAATACGTGCAACTAACGTTCTTGAACTATCTCGTTCAGCACAATTCACGCCAGCAACTAATTATGTTGATGCCGAAGCAATTGGAGATGATGTGGAATTCGGGAAAGGCGAAGAAAGCAATCTTTCACAAGAGGGCATGCTGCATGCGCTTAGCACACAGGCTGTCGGAGGAGTACGGCTCACAAACAAGAGTTGTCTCGTTAGGACTGTAAACCTCAACTTGGCAGCAATTCGAACACTCAAAGGATCAACGGAGGAAGAGACGAAGGTTTTGCAGAAATACATTCTCGGATTAGCGTTAGTTGCAGCAACTGATGAACCTGACCTAAATCTCCGAGAGGGTTGTCATCTTGTTTTCTCATTAGATAAAATTAGCAATGATGAAGAAGTAAAAATGAATGAAGCAAGTCAACTAGTATATCGTTCTAAAATGCCCATAAATTGGTCTTGTAATCATGAAATGGCGCTAGTTTTTACTGATGAGGCAAAGAAAGAATTTCTTAAAGTAGCAAAAATTAATGAAGAACAGTGGAATCATCCTGATATCATCTTTGAGCGTGATGTTGCCGAAAACTTTTTGAGTAGAAAAAAAGAAGAGCGTGACAAGATTCGAAAATTAGGTCCAATCACGAAGGAAACACTTGCGAAGTTTGATGCTCAGGGGAAAGATCCTTTTAAACTAGTCAATGAGGAGATCAAGAAGATTAAAGGTGCGATTGGAAAAAAACCTGGACGTGGTAAGCCACCTTTAAAACAAGTCGAGGCTTTTCATGAAATAGCAGAGTTATTGAAATTAATGGCCGTTGACGAGACTATGCCTGCTAGTGTAAATGAAATTGCCCAAGAACTACAAGAAATTGCTGGAAATCACGAAGATTCTCATGCGGCAATAAAAGAAATCGATGAATGCATAAAAAAATATAAGAGAGAAGTGAAATCAAACTCTGATTCGGCTTCCGATACCGAAGGCTCCTCGGAGGCTTCTCAATGACGCACCTTCTCCTCACAGTCCGCTGGCTCGACGACCGATATCACGGTCTTTTGGATCGCAACGGTCCTCAAGAGTGGCCGCCATCGCCTTTTAGGTTGTTTCAGGCTCTTGTTGCAGGCGTTGCTCAGCGTGGAGAACTAGATTTCTCTCTTGGTCTGGCGTTTGGATGGCTTCAAAAACTTAAACCTCCAGTCATCATTACACCACAGGCCAAAGGAGGACAACCCATCACTCGTTTTGTACCAAACAACGATGGCGATGAAAAGTTTGATCGAGAGAAGCGATTAACAGCGAAACTAACCATGCCGATGCTCTTGCTTGATAGACCTGAAATCCTTTACCTCTGGGAAATACGAGACATACCAAATCCCCCGATAATACATATTCGAAATGCGGCGCGATGTTTGGTTTGTTTAGGGTGGGGAATCGATATGGCGTTTGCCGATGCTCGAACTGTATCTCAAACTGAGGTGAAATCTCTTCAAGGAATTAGGTGGTATCCTAAGCCTGATGTATGGCGTGATGAAGGAATGTTGAGAACTCCGACGTATGATCCAGTGACCAAGCAGAATACACTGTATGACTTAATGCATTGTTACGAAACAGCGATGAATCGTATTGAACATGGTAAGCCGCTAAAAACAGTGGATAAACCCAAAGTCTTCAAAAAGATTTTTTACGCCAGTATAGAACGTCCTATCTCCCGCCCATACGTCGTCTTCGAACTTCGCGACGACGATGGAATGTTTTTCCGATATCCGCAAAGTAAACTCATCCATATTGCCGGCATGGTTCGCCATCTCGCCATCGAAACAATGAAAAACTCGCCTCCTGAAGGCATTCCAGAAGATTGGATTGAAAAGTACGTCGCCGGTCATATTAGTAAGAATGGTCCGAAGGAATCCTTAGATGAATCGTATATACATAGACAGTTTTCTTACATTCCATTGCCTTCCATCGGATACGTCCATACCGATCCCTCCATACGGCGGGTGATGATCGTCGCGCCATTGGGCGACGATCGATATCTGGAATATCTAGCGCGACGCCTGGAAGGCGCGCAACTTATCCCGACATCAGAAACGAAAATCAAAACGCCCCCAACATTAGTTCGAGTACGCCATGACAAAGTAGCCCATTATTATACGCAACCAGCCAATATATGGGCCAGCGTAACGCCGGTCATTCTTCCAGGTCATGACGACCATAAACCGGAAAAGACTTGTAAACTGATAGAGAAAGCTTTAGCCCAAGCCGGAATCGAGCAGGCTTGCGAGTATGAATGGAGCGCCGTCTCGTTTTTTCCTAAATCTCTTACAGCGCATAAGAACAACCGCGAAAAGAAAATCCAAGGATATTGGCGTCCAGACTACTTGCAAAGCCTGACGGCTGTACATTTGATATTACGGTTTAAAGATAACGTAAAAGCGACTGGCCCACTCGCCATAGGCGCGGGGCGCCATTGCGGTTTGGGAATTTTCGCCGCTGCGGATGCGTTGGAGCGTTAATATGAATGAAGCCGAATCGTCTTTTCCCGTTATTCTATCCCTCCCCGACTTCATCCCGGCGCGGATGCTTAACGAGTTCGCGTATTGTCCCCGGCTTTGTTATTTGGAATGGGCGCAGCAGGAGTGGGACGACAACGAGTGGACGATGGACGGGAACTTTCAGCATCGCCGGGTGGATCGTCCCAGCGGCGATCTGCCCGATGCGGACGAAATGGAGGAGCAGGCGCCGGAAGCCGTCCATGCGCGTTCCGTCATGCTCTCGGCGGAAGGATGCGGCTTCATCGCCAAGATGGATTTGATCGAAGCCGAGGCGGGCGCCGTCCTTCCCGTGGAATACAAGCGGGGAAGCGTGCCCGACAATCCGGAGCGCTCGTGGGAGCCGGAGCGCGTGCAACTCTGCGCGCAGGCCATGATCCTGCGCGAAAACGGCTACGTTTGCCCAACCGGCGTCCTCTATTACGCCCAATCGCGCCAGCGGGTGGAGATCGCCATTACGGACGCCCTCGCCGCCCGTACGCTGGAGATCGCCCGCGAGTTGCGCTGCGTCATGCAATCCGGCGAGACGCCCCGTCCTCTGCAAGACAGCCCCAAATGTCCCGGCTGCTCGCTGGCGGGCATCTGTCTTCCCGACGAAATTCTGCACGAGGCGGCGCATCCCAACGCGGAGGCGGAAGAAGACGCCATCCGCCGCTTGTATCCGGCGCGGGACGACGCCGCGCCGCTCTACGTGCAAGACCAGGGCGCCTACGTCGGCAAATCGAACGAGGAATTGGTAGTCAAACTCAAAGGAACCAAGGTCGCCGATATCCGGTTCATCGATTTGTCCCATGTTTGCCTTTACGGAAACGTTCAAATCAGCACGCAAGCCATCCAAGAATTGTTAAAGCGATCCATCCCCCTTCTCTACTTTTCTTTTGGAGGCTGGTTCAACGGAATTTGCGGAGGGATGCCGCATAAAAACGTGGAATTGCGGCGGCGGCAATACCGTGCGGAATACGGAAAAGAATCGCTGGAAATCGCCCGCGTCCTCGTGCAAAATAAAATCCAAAACAGCCGGATTTTGCTGCGGCGCAATAGCGCGGAAGGAAACGAGGACGCTATCGAGGACTTACGGCGCGCTGAACAACAGGCGGGAGAGGCCGCCAATATGGAATCGCTGCTGGGATTCGAAGGCAACGCGGCGCGGATTTATTTCCAGCATTTTTCCTCCATGCTCAAACCGAAAGAGAGCGATGGTGGATTATCCGGATTCGATTTCACAACCCGCAATCGTCGTCCGCCGCGCGATCCGGTCAATGCCATGCTTTCGTTCGCCTATTCGCTGTTGACGAAAGAATTCGCCATCGTCTTATTGCGCGTGGGCTTCGATCCGTTTATGGGATTTTATCATCAACCCCGCTATGGACGCCCGGCGCTTGCGTTAGACATGATGGAGCCGTTTCGCCCGCTGATCGCCGATTCCGTGGTGATTTCCGTTATCAACAATGGCGTAATTCAGTCCAAAGATTTTGTACGTTCGGCGGGCGCTTTCGCGCTAAAACCGGATGCGCGGAAAGCATTTATTATGACCTACGAACGCCGCATGGATTCTTTGATTACTCATCCAATTTTCAATTACCGAATCAGTTACCGCCGCGTACTCGAAGTGCAAGCGCGGCTGCTGGCCCGCTATCTGTTGGGAGAGCTGCCCACTCCCCCCGAATTCTGTACGAGGTGAATCGACATGCGCCGCTTATATATCGTCATGTACGATATCAGTCATCCGAAACGGTTGCGGAAGGTGTTCAAGATCATGCGCGGCTTCGGCGACCGGATTCAACTCTCGGTATTCCGTGCCGAATTGACGCCGAAAGAACGAATTCAAATGATGATGAAGATCAATCCCGTGATTCATCACAACGAAGACCAAGTTTTGATGATTCCGATTGGCCCTGCGGGAGGCGAGATTGAAAAAGAGATCGAAGCCCTTGGACGCCCTTACGAACCTTGCCCTCATGGAGCCGTAGTTGTATAAAATATGGTGGCGAGAGGTGAAGTGACGCGCGCCGCCCAAGGAAGCGCTCGCTCTTTGAAAATAAAGGATTTAGGGTGAAATGGCGCAAAAAAATAAATTACATTGGCTAAAATCTGAAGGCGGCGCTCGCAAAACAGCACGTAAACACATTGAAATCAAAGCCTCCAAAAGGGGGCTATTTCCACCGATGAAAGTCGGTGGCCCCATTGAAGCTGTTTAGTTCGCTGCTGTTGGCGGGAGCCAAAGGATATTTCCACCGATGAAAGTCGGTGGCCCCATTGAAGCCCGCAATGACGTTTCCCGCCCGCTCTATGCCTTCGATTTCCACCGATGAAAGTCGGTGGCCCCATTGAAGCAATGGCAAAAATTAAGGATCCTATATACCTTACCTGGATTTCCACCGATGAAAGTCGGTGGCCCCATTGAAGCAGGATAATGGACGGCGGCGGTAGTTAATCCTTTTTCTGATTTCCACCGATGAAAGTCGGTGGCCCCATTGAAGCGCTGGTTGTTTCTATCTTACGCATATCTCTCTCAAAATTTCCACCGATGAAAGTCGGTGGCCCCATTGAAGCGATTTGACGACGTAAATATTGGAGGCGGTTCCCAACATATTTCCACCGATGAAAGTCGGTGGCCCCATTGAAGCTATGCCGGATATGTAAGAAATCCCGCCGCCATTTTGATTTCCACCGATGAAAGTCGGTGGCCCCATTGAAGCGCTTTCGATGGAGTGTAGAACAATCCTTCCCCTGGAACATTTCCACCGATGAAAGTCGGTGGCCCCATTGAAGCATAATCGCTGGTCCCCATCGCTTTTTCCTCTTTTTATTTCCACCGATGAAAGTCGGTGGCCCCATTGAAGCCACTTGTATCTGATTGGGATACAAAAACCTAAAATTAATTTCCACCGATGAAAGTCGGTGGCCCCATTGAAGCGTAATGATTCGTTCCTTCCCAATCAGCCTCTAGCGTATTTCCACCGATGAAAGTCGGTGGCCCCATTGAAGCGACAGTGATGGGGTTAAGCATCGCCATAACCAACCAAATTTCCACCGATGAAAGTCGGTGGCCCCATTGAAGCTCCAAAAATGCTTGCACGTTCCCTTGCGCCTTGCGAGCATTTCCACCGATGAAAGTCGGTGGCCCCATTGAAGCTTGGCCGATCGTTCTGCAAACCGACCACGATCCATTTTATTTCCACCGATGAAAGTCGGTGGCCCCATTGAAGCAGATAACCCTCGGTATCATCTGATGTCGCATCCAACATTTCCACCGATGAAAGTCGGTGGCCCCATTGAAGCCCCTCTCTTGCGATTTCCTACACCGCTGCCGGTTACTCATTTCCACCGATGAAAGTCGGTGGCCCCATTGAAGCTTGGTCCGCGCGTTTCTCCCCGCGCCGTAGCTTCGTATTTCCACCGATGAAAGTCGGTGGCCCCATTGAAGCAGCATGGTGGTTACTGGGAGCAATATCAAATGTTAATTTCCACCGATGAAAGTCGGTGGCCCCATTGAAGCTCGATGGCCGCCTTCGTGAATAGATCGATGTAATTTCCATTTCCACCGATGAAAGTCGGTGGCCCCATTGAAGCCCTTCGAAGTCATACGTAGATATTTTTCCTCGCTCATTTCCACCGATGAAAGTCGGTGGCCCCATTGAAGCTCCAAAGATTCATGTCCTTCATGCACTCGGAAATTTTATTTCCACCGATGAAAGTCGGTGGCCCCATTGAAGCGTGAGGTGGTCTTGCGTAGGGTGCGGGCCGCTCTCATTTCCACCGATGAAAGTCGGTGGCCCCATTGAAGCTGCAGGGCATCCGCGATGGTTCACTGGCTTACACGCCGGAGCATTTCCACCGATGAAAGTCGGTGGCCCCATTGAAGCCTGGTGCAAGACGCCGGAAGGACATATCGCATTTGTTGATTTCCACCGATGAAAGTCGGTGGCCCCATTGAAGCTCGTATTGCTTAAGTTGTTCGGCGAACCATTGCTCTATTTCCACCGATGAAAGTCGGTGGCCCCATTGAAGCTATCGCCCTGCAATTGGGGGAGAAGAAGATGGCTAAATTTCCACCGATGAAAGTCGGTGGCCCCATTGAAGCCGCCGTATCCGTCGAGGTTATGCACAATGCGGATACATTTCCACCGATGAAAGTCGGTGGCCCCATTGAAGCTAATATTCTCCCTATCGATTTGATTGTCCGTCTGTGGATTTCCACCGATGAAAGTCGGTGGCCCCATTGAAGCTTGAATCGATCGAGTCTTTAGAGCAATGGTTCGCCGAATTTCCACCGATGAAAGTCGGTGGCCCCATTGAAGCTTACTTTACAAGAGAAAATACAACAGCGAATAATCTCATTTCCACCGATGAAAGTCGGTGGCCCCATTGAAGCGCCAATATTCATCCCGTAATTTAGGAGATAGGCTTTATCCATTTCCACCGATGAAAGTCGGTGGCCCCATTGAAGCTGCTCAAGGTGGATATATCAGTTTTGATGATTCCGGTCTATTTCCACCGATGAAAGTCGGTGGCCCCATTGAAGCAAAAAAAGAGGTATAATATAAATATAAGGTTAAGAGAATTTCCACCGATGAAAGTCGGTGGCCCCATTGAAGCGAAAAAATCGATCAACCGTTGTACGAAAAAATTACAATTTCCACCGATGAAAGTCGGTGGCCCCATTGAAGCCATCAGGCGTTTGCGCTCTTCCGCATCCGCCTTGATCTTATTTCCACCGATGAAAGTCGGTGGCCCCATTGAAGCCTCAAGAGGGTTGGTTCAGCATGGTGGTTACGGGAAATTTCCACCGATGAAAGTCGGTGGCCCCATTGAAGCTTTTTAGCATGGATTATTTCGAATACGATCCCAAAAATTTCCACCGATGAAAGTCGGTGGCCCCATTGAAGCATAGAAGCATATGATGTTCCAGGCCAGCTATCATCTATTTCCACCGATGAAAGTCGGTGGCCCCATTGAAGCATAAATCCTTCAAACTCCGAAATATCTTCAATCCTAATTTCCACCGATGAAAGTCGGTGGCCCCATTGAAGCGCCGCCTTGCGGCGCCGCTAGCGCTGCCGGTCCCGGAATTTCCACCGATGAAAGTCGGTGGCCCCATTGAAGCCGGTTGGTGTTCATCGCGGCGAGCAATCGATCATAGAATTTCCACCGATGAAAGTCGGTGGCCCCATTGAAGCAAAAAACCTGGATATTTTTCCCCGTTCGCAAAGGTTCATTTCCACCGATGAAAGTCGGTGGCCCCATTGAAGCTCTCCTTATGGCGTAATTCGGATATCCGGCGTAATCATTTCCACCGATGAAAGTCGGTGGCCCCATTGAAGCAGGAACGGGCTGGCCGGTATTTTCCATTTCCTTGATATTTCCACCGATGAAAGTCGGTGGCCCCATTGAAGCTTTCCCAGTAAGAAGTTTTAAAAGCCCCACCAATTATTTCCACCGATGAAAGTCGGTGGCCCCATTGAAGCAATACGGGTATCGTTCCGGTAAGCAAAAGTTCCGACCAATTTCCACCGATGAAAGTCGGTGGCCCCATTGAAGCACTTAGGCGCCGATATCGACGGCGTGGAACCTATTTATTTCCACCGATGAAAGTCGGTGGCCCCATTGAAGCCAGATAAACTCGCAGTCTTGGGCGCTTTTTCCCTGCTATTTCCACCGATGAAAGTCGGTGGCCCCATTGAAGCGCATCCTTACATAATCTCCGATTATCCACGAAAAGATTGATTTCCACCGATGAAAGTCGGTGGCCCCATTGAAGCTTTTGCTTTATCATCGCCGGATGCGCCGCATTTGGCTTATTTCCACCGATGAAAGTCGGTGGCCCCATTGAAGCGAATCGACTCGCGCCCGCTCTCCCGTCCCATGCGCGCATTTCCACCGATGAAAGTCGGTGGCCCCATTGAAGCGTTTTCCAGCATTCCATCGTCCAGCCGCGGGCTAGTAAATTTCCACCGATGAAAGTCGGTGGCCCCATTGAAGCCTTTCACCCTTCGGGTTTTTTTTCTTGACTTTTGATTATTTCCACCGATGAAAGTCGGTGGCCCCATTGAAGCGATCCTAAAAAAGTAGCGATTGTGTTAGCCACAATCGATTTCCACCGATGAAAGTCGGTGGCCCCATTGAAGCTGCGCTCCGATTCGAGTATTTCCTTGTTGGCATCTTGCGATTTCCACCGATGAAAGTCGGTGGCCCCATTGAAGCCGCCCGCCAAGCGGATCGTCGATTATTGGCCAATCATAAATTTCCACCGATGAAAGTCGGTGGCCCCATTGAAGCATAAAAGTGAGTTAACAATGTCTGATAGTACCTTAAATTTCCACCGATGAAAGTCGGTGGCCCCATTGAAGCCGCCGGGGATCGCGGAGCGATGGACTGCGGTAACGAAATTTCCACCGATGAAAGTCGGTGGCCCCATTGAAGCGGAGCATGGCAACAAACAGCAGGATTGTTTTTCTATATTTCCACCGATGAAAGTCGGTGGCCCCATTGAAGCAAGTATCGATGCGTTGAATGCGGCGTCAAAGCCCAAATTTCCACCGATGAAAGTCGGTGGCCCCATTGAAGCGCGCCCTCTTAGGCGTAGATAGTCCATCCTGTAGATGATTTCCACCGATGAAAGTCGGTGGCCCCATTGAAGCACGATAATAGCAAACGAATCTTGCACTTGCTTTTCAATTTCCACCGATGAAAGTCGGTGGCCCCATTGAAGCACGGTTGAATAGTTTTCTTCCGTCGTCGTTACCGAACATTTCCACCGATGAAAGTCGGTGGCCCCATTGAAGCGACGTATCGATTGAGACGACTCTTGTAACCGGCTCGGCTATTTCCACCGATGAAAGTCGGTGGCCCCATTGAAGCTGTCAGTCCAGACGGCCAACTGCCGGGCATCTTGCATTTCCACCGATGAAAGTCGGTGGCCCCATTGAAGCTACGTGATCCGAATGCACGTCATAGAACGCTTCATTATTTCCACCGATGAAAGTCGGTGGCCCCATTGAAGCCGGTTTTGGCGGCGTCGTGAATCTTGCGCATTTCCGCATTTCCACCGATGAAAGTCGGTGGCCCCATTGAAGCTTAAGGATCGATAAATGGAGATGGCAATGTCTATAATTTCCACCGATGAAAGTCGGTGGCCCCATTGAAGCTGGTATTCTTCCGGCCATAATTCCGGCGGCTTGATCATTTCCACCGATGAAAGTCGGTGGCCCCATTGAAGCTATGCGGTTGACGCTGAGAGCGATAGCCGCACTTATTAATTTCCACCGATGAAAGTCGGTGGCCCCATTGAAGCCCGTTTGAAGGGGAATCTATCGCCGCGTGGGTGGGCGCATTTCCACCGATGAAAGTCGGTGGCCCCATTGAAGCCGGTCGCCGTATGCTCAATGAACCGCAAAACGGAAACAATTTCCACCGATGAAAGTCGGTGGCCCCATTGAAGCTATCCTTAATAAAATCAATGGTTTACGCCGCATAGCCAAATTTCCACCGATGAAAGTCGGTGGCCCCATTGAAGCACCTATAGCGGGGTTGCGTTTTGCTTCTTCATTAGCAATTTCCACCGATGAAAGTCGGTGGCCCCATTGAAGCATCGCTGCGGAAAAACCATGTCCGTCGCGTGTTTGCATTTCCACCGATGAAAGTCGGTGGCCCCATTGAAGCGAGGCAGCTGTCTGGCTTCCAGACGTCGGCATACCAGAATTTCCACCGATGAAAGTCGGTGGCCCCATTGAAGCTTCGACAACTACACTCAAATTTGGATTCCTTCAAATCCTATTTCCACCGATGAAAGTCGGTGGCCCCATTGAAGCTTGTTGGACCGAATGGGCTCCTGACTGGTATTACTATTTCCACCGATGAAAGTCGGTGGCCCCATTGAAGCTTGACGTGGGCTAGGGGATTGCTATTCTTTTACTTATTTCCACCGATGAAAGTCGGTGGCCCCATTGAAGCGAGCTTCAGGTGGCACGACTGTCTACAACGTAGATACATTTCCACCGATGAAAGTCGGTGGCCCCATTGAAGCGTTGAATACCCATTTTTGTCCAGCAGGCTAAGGATATTTCCACCGATGAAAGTCGGTGGCCCCATTGAAGCAACGTCACCTTGTACATTGTAAGCCTCCTAGCGCTAGATTTCCACCGATGAAAGTCGGTGGCCCCATTGAAGCGATAATTTATCCACCGTAAAATATCGCGCTATAATGAATTTCCACCGATGAAAGTCGGTGGCCCCATTGAAGCAATCTATTTTATCCAGGAGGGTTGTCTCATGCCGCACTATTTCCACCGATGAAAGTCGGTGGCCCCATTGAAGCCTTAAGATGGCGCTTGATAATTGGAAGCATCTGGATCATTTCCACCGATGAAAGTCGGTGGCCCCATTGAAGCGCAAATTTTGCGTCCGTATCTGTCCCTCTCTGTCCAATTTCCACCGATGAAAGTCGGTGGCCCCATTGAAGCGAACAGTCAAGATTTGCCCCTGGCCGTTGAGCCTTGAATTTCCACCGATGAAAGTCGGTGGCCCCATTGAAGCTAAACGGAATCAATTCGGGTTTTATAGTTACGAAAAAATTTCCACCGATGAAAGTCGGTGGCCCCATTGAAGCAGCCGCTTGATTTCAGCCTCGCACGCCGCTATCTCTATTTCCACCGATGAAAGTCGGTGGCCCCATTGAAGCCGATGCGATCCGAACGAACTCCGACATCCGTTTCATTATATTTCCACCGATGAAAGTCGGTGGCCCCATTGAAGCTTATCAATCTCGCCCCTAATCCTTTTTCTAAATACTATTTCCACCGATGAAAGTCGGTGGCCCCATTGAAGCTTTTAAAAGACGCTCGCTCTTCTTCCGATAAACTCATTTCCACCGATGAAAGTCGGTGGCCCCATTGAAGCTAATGCGGGGCTAGGGGATTGCTATTCTTTTTCATTTATTTCCACCGATGAAAGTCGGTGGCCCCATTGAAGCTTACCATCGTCGATAATTTGGGATTATGATTTTCCAATTTCCACCGATGAAAGTCGGTGGCCCCATTGAAGCCCATTGGCCCATACCCTACGACGGTAGCCGCTGACATTTCCACCGATGAAAGTCGGTGGCCCCATTGAAGCCTCCATATAACGGCCACGATTACGACGGTCATCGAATTTCCACCGATGAAAGTCGGTGGCCCCATTGAAGCCCTACTCCACCAGCGGCGTACCTCAATCGCCAAGCTGTTATTTCCACCGATGAAAGTCGGTGGCCCCATTGAAGCGGGCGACGATAAAGGCAGAGCTTCTTCGAGACGCCTTATTTCCACCGATGAAAGTCGGTGGCCCCATTGAAGCGGATCGACTCCATCCGCAACGCCGGAAGCCGACTTCATTTCCACCGATGAAAGTCGGTGGCCCCATTGAAGCCTGTCAGCGGCGTGTGAAATTGCAAGTAATATTTTTATTTCCACCGATGAAAGTCGGTGGCCCCATTGAAGCCTCATGCCGCACTGTTTCAATCGTACTATCGACCGTCATTTCCACCGATGAAAGTCGGTGGCCCCATTGAAGCGTACTCAGCCAGTATATTTCTTTGGCGCTTGAATTAATTTCCACCGATGAAAGTCGGTGGCCCCATTGAAGCATTGCGCGGGGAGTCGTCCAGAATTTCTACCGCCAATTTCCACCGATGAAAGTCGGTGGCCCCATTGAAGCATTTCGAACGCTTACTACAATAACATCCTCGGCTCGCATTTCCACCGATGAAAGTCGGTGGCCCCATTGAAGCCAAGCGCCAAGCCGATCGAAAACTTGACGCCTTGAATAATTTCCACCGATGAAAGTCGGTGGCCCCATTGAAGCTTCCATGTCGACAGTAAACTCATCAGCGGATGCAGTAGATTTCCACCGATGAAAGTCGGTGGCCCCATTGAAGCGTCGTTATTAGTCAACCCCGTCAAGAGCGATAAACAACATTTCCACCGATGAAAGTCGGTGGCCCCATTGAAGCGATCGGCAAGGGAATCGAAGCGGTTGCCGGACTGTCTATTTCCACCGATGAAAGTCGGTGGCCCCATTGAAGCATATATACTGTACTTCGTTACCAGCAGAATCTAAAACATTTCCACCGATGAAAGTCGGTGGCCCCATTGAAGCCCGCAATGGTAGCAGAGGTTTTTTTTAATCCAGTATTTAATTTCCACCGATGAAAGTCGGTGGCCCCATTGAAGCCGGTTGTTGCCCACGCCGAATAAGTTAATAATCCAGCATTTCCACCGATGAAAGTCGGTGGCCCCATTGAAGCTATCGGTCTGGTCATAGGTTAGCCCCGTTATATTGATATTTCCACCGATGAAAGTCGGTGGCCCCATTGAAGCGGCGGCATGGAAGGGGATGATTATGCAGTTATTACTTCTATTTCCACCGATGAAAGTCGGTGGCCCCATTGAAGCCGGGAAAGGCGCGGGGATTTCGGCTTCTGCCACATCATTTCCACCGATGAAAGTCGGTGGCCCCATTGAAGCGATGAACCGGCCTGATATTTTGGCGTAATCATTCTTTCATTTCCACCGATGAAAGTCGGTGGCCCCATTGAAGCTGTCGTCTACGAAATCGATCGATTCGGTGACTGTTGCGATTTCCACCGATGAAAGTCGGTGGCCCCATTGAAGCGTTTTAAGACCATCTACAGCGTCGGGTTCTCCTGATCATTTCCACCGATGAAAGTCGGTGGCCCCATTGAAGCTGTTCAGTGTAGCGTTTTTCATCGTCTTTCTCCTTTATTTCCACCGATGAAAGTCGGTGGCCCCATTGAAGCTTCGCGAATGTCCTTTACTTCTGCAATTAATGGCTCTAATTTCCACCGATGAAAGTCGGTGGCCCCATTGAAGCGGGGCGCGGTTTCATGGGGCGATTATCTTGTTGCCTTATTTCCACCGATGAAAGTCGGTGGCCCCATTGAAGCGAGATGCCAATCTTCGAGATGCCGATCTCCAAAATGCCATTTCCACCGATGAAAGTCGGTGGCCCCATTGAAGCCTGTGTTCTTGGTTGTATGGTAGAAAATCTTTCTGAGAATTTCCACCGATGAAAGTCGGTGGCCCCATTGAAGCCATACCAGCTACTATCTCATCCGCGTCGGATATAGCCATTTCCACCGATGAAAGTCGGTGGCCCCATTGAAGCGAGTTTTGGGAGTACATGGCGGCGGCAGTCGTCATATTTCCACCGATGAAAGTCGGTGGCCCCATTGAAGCAATTTCGCTTCCGATTTTCTGACCGCCGGTTTCTCATTTCCACCGATGAAAGTCGGTGGCCCCATTGAAGCGTTTTGGTTCGCGTTTGAGAAGTGGCATTTTATTGTTCCATTTCCACCGATGAAAGTCGGTGGCCCCATTGAAGCTTACCGTATCAATTTCCCAAACCACCGTTGGATACATTTCCACCGATGAAAGTCGGTGGCCCCATTGAAGCTGACGATAAGGCAATCCTTGATTTGATTAACAAACAATTTCCACCGATGAAAGTCGGTGGCCCCATTGAAGCATATCGATAATTCCAGAAACTAACCAAGACTGTAAATCATTTCCACCGATGAAAGTCGGTGGCCCCATTGAAGCACATGTTTGCAGACGTACAATTCGATGGTAAACAGTTATTTCCACCGATGAAAGTCGGTGGCCCCATTGAAGCTGTTGTCAATCTCTAGTGGGATGATTTGTCTAATCTTATTTCCACCGATGAAAGTCGGTGGCCCCATTGAAGCATTATGCCCCTTCATCTCACTCGCCCATGCCCATCCCATTTCCACCGATGAAAGTCGGTGGCCCCATTGAAGCTCTAATACGCTCATGCTGTCAATCGGCTCCTCTGTAGATTTCCACCGATGAAAGTCGGTGGCCCCATTGAAGCCTGTCGATGAAGTGGATGGCTGGATATGCGTGAAGCATCATTTCCACCGATGAAAGTCGGTGGCCCCATTGAAGCGATTTGCTTGGGTTCACGCTTATGATTCGACATTTATTTATTTCCACCGATGAAAGTCGGTGGCCCCATTGAAGCCGTTTTCTGCTGATTGGCGAGAGTTCCCGTAGTTTTGATTTCCACCGATGAAAGTCGGTGGCCCCATTGAAGCGACGTTGTAGCGAATATCACTCGCAGTCGCACCCGAAAATTTCCACCGATGAAAGTCGGTGGCCCCATTGAAGCGCATTGCTCTCCGTGTTGGAAGTGTATCAAAACAGTAAAATTTCCACCGATGAAAGTCGGTGGCCCCATTGAAGCGTATGAGTGCGGGGTGATGCTAAGAATTTCGGTCACATTTCCACCGATGAAAGTCGGTGGCCCCATTGAAGCCCATCCAAGTCAATAATCATAATACTCCTCCTTCTATTTCCACCGATGAAAGTCGGTGGCCCCATTGAAGCGAGCGAATCGGCGGCGCAGCGGATTTTAGACGCGCAATTTCCACCGATGAAAGTCGGTGGCCCCATTGAAGCTGCAATAATAAGATCGGCATCGTATCCCGTATAACGATTTCCACCGATGAAAGTCGGTGGCCCCATTGAAGCTGGTCTTTAAAATTTGTTGTTTGCCGGCGGCCACCCGAATTTCCACCGATGAAAGTCGGTGGCCCCATTGAAGCGGTTCGTTGCGCGTGAAACTTGTTCGGCTTCGTCTTTATTTCCACCGATGAAAGTCGGTGGCCCCATTGAAGCATCGGAATCATAGCCAACGCATTCCCATTGTTCAACTCGATTTCCACCGATGAAAGTCGGTGGCCCCATTGAAGCACTTGGGTTTTTCTTTCAACCCAAAACCAAAACGAAATTTCCACCGATGAAAGTCGGTGGCCCCATTGAAGCGATACTTTCGGAAATATACAAGAATACTTGACTGATAATTTCCACCGATGAAAGTCGGTGGCCCCATTGAAGCAACGGAATGACGCTCGCCCATGAACGAATTTTTGTTATTTCCACCGATGAAAGTCGGTGGCCCCATTGAAGCAGTCAACGGATGGCCACTAAGTACGGATTTAAGGATATTTCCACCGATGAAAGTCGGTGGCCCCATTGAAGCGTTTCACTGGTTTCTTTCTCGCGCTCGGTCTTTACGATTTCCACCGATGAAAGTCGGTGGCCCCATTGAAGCTTTTAGTCCCACTGTTTTTTGCTCCTTTCCTTGCCTTTATTTCCACCGATGAAAGTCGGTGGCCCCATTGAAGCAAGGAGAACCGTTGCGGTAATGGCGAATATCTATAAATTTCCACCGATGAAAGTCGGTGGCCCCATTGAAGCAGCATTGACTTGAGAAATAAGGGTTAAGTACCTTAGCCATTTCCACCGATGAAAGTCGGTGGCCCCATTGAAGCGATTTGAGCGGCCGTTAAGTCCTGGAACGAACGAGTGAATTTCCACCGATGAAAGTCGGTGGCCCCATTGAAGCGATAGATCGCATAAACCGCATGACGCAAGATGCCAAATTTCCACCGATGAAAGTCGGTGGCCCCATTGAAGCCCGCAATGATAGCATAGGTTGTTTTTTATCCAGTATTTATATTTCCACCGATGAAAGTCGGTGGCCCCATTGAAGCGGTTATCGGCGGCGCGGCGTCTGGAGCCGCAGGAATTATTTCCACCGATGAAAGTCGGTGGCCCCATTGAAGCCGGTGGATGGCGGTGTATCAACAGGAGGAGTTGGAGAATTTCCACCGATGAAAGTCGGTGGCCCCATTGAAGCCAGATTGAGGCTAATGGGTCAAATACCGGAACTCCAGATTTCCACCGATGAAAGTCGGTGGCCCCATTGAAGCATTTCTCCTTTTCGGTTTCTTCCGCCAGGATGTCTTCCTATTTCCACCGATGAAAGTCGGTGGCCCCATTGAAGCTGGGACGTGGATTTCAATCTGGAATACGCCCTTGCATTTCCACCGATGAAAGTCGGTGGCCCCATTGAAGCATGCGGTATTTTTGCATAGTATAGCACCTATTGTAGATTTCCACCGATGAAAGTCGGTGGCCCCATTGAAGCGGATACCTTAACGATTGTTCGCACCAATACAAAGATACATTTCCACCGATGAAAGTCGGTGGCCCCATTGAAGCCCTGCCGACATCTGGGTCAAGTACTCCCCCGCACTCGACATTTCCACCGATGAAAGTCGGTGGCCCCATTGAAGCCGTGGCTAGCGTATGGGCGCGCTTACAGGCCATCGCTATTTCCACCGATGAAAGTCGGTGGCCCCATTGAAGCGGCGCGATCAAGACGGAATACAACGGGCGGATTTACGAATTTCCACCGATGAAAGTCGGTGGCCCCATTGAAGCTTTTTTATCCAGTATTTATAGCGTTCTCGGCACCACATTTCCACCGATGAAAGTCGGTGGCCCCATTGAAGCTAAAGGACAACAGAGATACTTTAAGCAGATATCCTCATTTCCACCGATGAAAGTCGGTGGCCCCATTGAAGCTCGCCGGTGCATGGCGCCTTAATGCGTCCAATCCGCCATTTCCACCGATGAAAGTCGGTGGCCCCATTGAAGCAGAGGAAGCGACATGCAAGGGGCATGACAATTCGTGCATTTCCACCGATGAAAGTCGGTGGCCCCATTGAAGCGAGACTTATTCAGAAGCGGATTCTTTTCATAAGGCGATTTCCACCGATGAAAGTCGGTGGCCCCATTGAAGCTAGTAAAGACGCTATAAAGTGATCGTGAGTGTAATCATTTCCACCGATGAAAGTCGGTGGCCCCATTGAAGCTCTCTCCTGTTTCAGTGTCAACAGACACAACAGAGATAGCATTTCCACCGATGAAAGTCGGTGGCCCCATTGAAGCTTCTAGTCAGTGCTCTGGCCGTATTGGTGCTCTTGTCATTTCCACCGATGAAAGTCGGTGGCCCCATTGAAGCCTGAAAGTTGTTGAGCCACAAAAGGAAGGCGATAACAACATTTCCACCGATGAAAGTCGGTGGCCCCATTGAAGCTTGACTTTAATACCAGCCTTGCAAGCGGCGACAGCATATTTCCACCGATGAAAGTCGGTGGCCCCATTGAAGCTTGGCGGCTTTCCGCTTCTAATCCGCCCGTTGGCAAATTTCCACCGATGAAAGTCGGTGGCCCCATTGAAGCTTTTCTGTCATTCAATTGAATGGCTAGCCCATCCTCTCCATTTCCACCGATGAAAGTCGGTGGCCCCATTGAAGCGACGACTCGTAATCCCATTGCTTTGTACTCCCTTCTTTCTATTTCCACCGATGAAAGTCGGTGGCCCCATTGAAGCATCGCAAACGTGATCCTCTTGGCTCGTCTCCAGGTCGATTTCCACCGATGAAAGTCGGTGGCCCCATTGAAGCGTAGTTTTGTGGGCAAGCCCGGTTCCCGCGATGACTATTTCCACCGATGAAAGTCGGTGGCCCCATTGAAGCCGCTCTTTTTTTTCGCCCTGTAGCCCGCGTACGGCCATTTCCACCGATGAAAGTCGGTGGCCCCATTGAAGCAGGGATGGACGAGGGGTATAGACTTGAGCTTTAGGTTCATTTCCACCGATGAAAGTCGGTGGCCCCATTGAAGCGAGATGAATATACCATTGACCGTCGGCGTCGTCTTTATTTCCACCGATGAAAGTCGGTGGCCCCATTGAAGCGTTTCCCGCTGCGCCTTGTCCCGCTCAATACGGTTCAACATTTCCACCGATGAAAGTCGGTGGCCCCATTGAAGCCTCAAAGTGGATTTCAATCTCGATCCGCTGTTCGGCATTTCCACCGATGAAAGTCGGTGGCCCCATTGAAGCAATGCGCTCTGCGATATCGTTGGACGCCCGAAAGCCATTTCCACCGATGAAAGTCGGTGGCCCCATTGAAGCTTTTGATACCCATTACGATTTTCTCCTTTTGTTATACATTTCCACCGATGAAAGTCGGTGGCCCCATTGAAGCCTGCAGACAAGAAAAAACTCTCCAAAGAAACATGGGAAATTTCCACCGATGAAAGTCGGTGGCCCCATTGAAGCTTCCCATCCTGTATAGCAAAAAGACGCGACCCACAAATTTCCACCGATGAAAGTCGGTGGCCCCATTGAAGCTAGATAGAGTGAGCTTATTTTTAAGTTCTGATAAAATTTCCACCGATGAAAGTCGGTGGCCCCATTGAAGCTGGGGTACGTGTAAACTATTCAGATTACTATACTTAATTTCCACCGATGAAAGTCGGTGGCCCCATTGAAGCCGACGGCAAGCAGGAGGAAAGAGAAATATGACGCAAGATTTCCACCGATGAAAGTCGGTGGCCCCATTGAAGCCTAAAAAGTCATTCGATTCGCATGGAGGAGGTGGCCATTTCCACCGATGAAAGTCGGTGGCCCCATTGAAGCGAGATATCAAATAACCGCATTCGTCATTCGGGTATTCATTTCCACCGATGAAAGTCGGTGGCCCCATTGAAGCTGCTGATTTTGCCATCGGCGTCCCAATAATACGTATATTTCCACCGATGAAAGTCGGTGGCCCCATTGAAGCTGCTGATTTTGCCATCGGCGTCCCAATAATACGTATATTTCCACCGATGAAAGTCGGTGGCCCCATTGAAGCTTAAAAAAAAAGGACGGCGCCGCCCGACAGGGCGGGATTTCCACCGATGAAAGTCGGTGGCCCCATTGAAGCATCGAGGATCATAACTTAGGTAAATTTGGATATACATATTTCCACCGATGAAAGTCGGTGGCCCCATTGAAGCCATGATTGTTTCTCCTTTTTGTGTGATTTCCGAAGTTATTTCCACCGATGAAAGTCGGTGGCCCCATTGAAGCATTGAGAATCCTCCTGCGTCAGGGCGGCGTGACCGGATTTCCACCGATGAAAGTCGGTGGCCCCATTGAAGCCCGCAATTAATGGTTCTAACTCCTCAAAGGTAGTCGTCATTTCCACCGATGAAAGTCGGTGGCCCCATTGAAGCTGATGCGGAAAATATTCGATCATGATTCTTACTCCCTTATTTCCACCGATGAAAGTCGGTGGCCCCATTGAAGCAAGAGCCAACCCGCGCCGATTTGCGCGGGAGTCTATTTATTTCCACCGATGAAAGTCGGTGGCCCCATTGAAGCAGCTCAAGGAGCGCTTTCCATTCCGTACCCGCCGCCCACATTTCCACCGATGAAAGTCGGTGGCCCCATTGAAGCTTCAGCAATTGGAAGAGAAGCCGAAACGCTTCAACGCATTTCCACCGATGAAAGTCGGTGGCCCCATTGAAGCCCGTCGAGACGGCGAAGTCGGTAATCGGCTTATGCTCATTTCCACCGATGAAAGTCGGTGGCCCCATTGAAGCTCAAGGAGTCGCAGCGATCTGGGCGGGTGATTCTCCGCATTTCCACCGATGAAAGTCGGTGGCCCCATTGAAGCCCACTAAGCGCAAATCTTTTCTGCTATCATGGTCGACATTTCCACCGATGAAAGTCGGTGGCCCCATTGAAGCCCGAAAGCGAGAATGTTTATCCTGCCAGGAATGGTTCTATTTCCACCGATGAAAGTCGGTGGCCCCATTGAAGCGTGTAAGGAAATATCATTGTTTTTCCGTATAATTTATTTCCACCGATGAAAGTCGGTGGCCCCATTGAAGCTGATCTGCCTTGGTTTATCCAGAGATAATCCCCCGCTATTTCCACCGATGAAAGTCGGTGGCCCCATTGAAGCGGTATGCTTTTGCAACCAAACCGGCATATCCAATAATATTTCCACCGATGAAAGTCGGTGGCCCCATTGAAGCTGCAGAACCCAATGAGAAAACGGCTCTTTAGCGGGCTATTTCCACCGATGAAAGTCGGTGGCCCCATTGAAGCAGCGTTCCAGTTACTTCCGTTACCTCGATGGAAACGAATTTCCACCGATGAAAGTCGGTGGCCCCATTGAAGCGAGAAAGAGCGGGAAAAGTCTCATGGGGCGATTGAATTTCCACCGATGAAAGTCGGTGGCCCCATTGAAGCCTTGAAATCGATACTAGTTAGTCCTGATATAGCATTATTTCCACCGATGAAAGTCGGTGGCCCCATTGAAGCCGTCAGGACAAATGACGCCAAAAGGAAAAGCGGAGATTTCCACCGATGAAAGTCGGTGGCCCCATTGAAGCGACTGTATCGGTAATTTTCTCGCTTACATTACCTACAGTATTTCCACCGATGAAAGTCGGTGGCCCCATTGAAGCTTGATAATACCCCTTAGTAAGTTCGAGCGCCCTAAAAATTTCCACCGATGAAAGTCGGTGGCCCCATTGAAGCAATTAGTCTATTATTTTCATTTAGCCAATTTAATTTATATTTCCACCGATGAAAGTCGGTGGCCCCATTGAAGCCAATGGTCTACCAACTTGCCTAAATCTTCTTTATTTATTTCCACCGATGAAAGTCGGTGGCCCCATTGAAGCCTGCCTCAATTCGCTGTCTTTCGTGATATCACCATTGAATTTCCACCGATGAAAGTCGGTGGCCCCATTGAAGCGCGGCGAGAAGTTGAAGAGTTGAAGGCGCGGCTGGATTTCCACCGATGAAAGTCGGTGGCCCCATTGAAGCTTGAGTAGGATCCCTTGATCGACATAATATCGGATAGATTTCCACCGATGAAAGTCGGTGGCCCCATTGAAGCAGGGCGGCAATAATTTCATCCGCAGTGGAATCGTCAATTTCCACCGATGAAAGTCGGTGGCCCCATTGAAGCGGGCGGGGTTGGCAACAATCGCCGCACTCTCCTATATGATTTCCACCGATGAAAGTCGGTGGCCCCATTGAAGCTTTTACGTCCACGAGCCGCCTTACGGGCTTTTTTTTATTTCCACCGATGAAAGTCGGTGGCCCCATTGAAGCAGGAGAATGCGCAACTCATCGCGGCGGCGCCGGGCAATTTCCACCGATGAAAGTCGGTGGCCCCATTGAAGCTCATCTCCTTTTCTATTTTCTTCTTTTCTCTTCTCTATTTCCACCGATGAAAGTCGGTGGCCCCATTGAAGCGCGGGGGACGGGAATGCGCCAATGACCGAAAGTGAATTTCCACCGATGAAAGTCGGTGGCCCCATTGAAGCGTATCTCCTCTTTCGTTTAATAGCCGTTATCTTCCAGATTTCCACCGATGAAAGTCGGTGGCCCCATTGAAGCTTAAGAATGCGCGCAATAGAAGGCGACGCCTTTAATATTTCCACCGATGAAAGTCGGTGGCCCCATTGAAGCAGCAACCGCTGCGCAATGTTATGACGCATTACAATAAATTTCCACCGATGAAAGTCGGTGGCCCCATTGAAGCCATGCGATGCGCCGGCGTGGCCGACACATCGATAGAATTTCCACCGATGAAAGTCGGTGGCCCCATTGAAGCCTTCCGCCGCCGCTTCCCACATATCCTCTATATGATCTGATTTCCACCGATGAAAGTCGGTGGCCCCATTGAAGCTTCCGCCTGTTTCACGAGTTCGGCATTCCACTCCGGCAAATTTCCACCGATGAAAGTCGGTGGCCCCATTGAAGCGGGTGTTGTTGCAAGACGCGGAGGGAGTTGATCAAATATTTCCACCGATGAAAGTCGGTGGCCCCATTGAAGCCGCGAATGGCGTTCCCTATTCAGGAACGGGGATAACTGATTTCCACCGATGAAAGTCGGTGGCCCCATTGAAGCCGATAAATCGGATTGGTATCTCTACGCTCTAGTTAAGATTTCCACCGATGAAAGTCGGTGGCCCCATTGAAGCAGCAAGAAGCGCAACCCGAAAAAAGTATCATCAGGCCATTTCCACCGATGAAAGTCGGTGGCCCCATTGAAGCAAAAAATTTTAAAAAAAATTTCTGGACTGGCAACATTGTTATTTCCACCGATGAAAGTCGGTGGCCCCATTGAAGCGATTGATAGCATAATCCGCAGCTATTGTCGGTAAATCATTTCCACCGATGAAAGTCGGTGGCCCCATTGAAGCAAAGACTCTTAAACAATTTTGCACATCAAGACTGTCATCTATTTCCACCGATGAAAGTCGGTGGCCCCATTGAAGCATTTTATCCAGGAGGGTTTTCCAATGCCTAATTGTTATTTCCACCGATGAAAGTCGGTGGCCCCATTGAAGCTACGATTCTAACCTTACTAGTTTTGCTTCCTCTTCTAAATTTCCACCGATGAAAGTCGGTGGCCCCATTGAAGCCCGTTACGGCGAAGTCGGCAGGAGACGCTTTTACGGCGATTTCCACCGATGAAAGTCGGTGGCCCCATTGAAGCCATCATTATAATCAGAAATAGCTTTTTCAATATTTCCTATTTCCACCGATGAAAGTCGGTGGCCCCATTGAAGCCTCTTTTCCTTCTCAATCTGAGCAAGCGCCATATCCTTATTTCCACCGATGAAAGTCGGTGGCCCCATTGAAGCATTCTTGGATACGATGTAATTTGAGGGCATTCTAACGGATTTCCACCGATGAAAGTCGGTGGCCCCATTGAAGCGCATATTTTTCTCCCGTACCTGTCCCTCTCCTTCCATTTCCACCGATGAAAGTCGGTGGCCCCATTGAAGCATTCGAGCAATGCCAATAGAACCCTCTCTGATTATTATTTCCACCGATGAAAGTCGGTGGCCCCATTGAAGCATACAAGTATGGCGTGAAACCTGCCCGCGCTGCGGGCAATTTCCACCGATGAAAGTCGGTGGCCCCATTGAAGCATGTCGGGCAAAACTTCGTGCATCCACCCCCCCATGCCATTTCCACCGATGAAAGTCGGTGGCCCCATTGAAGCAATTAGGTAAGTTAGAGGCAGAATTGCCTCAAGAATATTTCCACCGATGAAAGTCGGTGGCCCCATTGAAGCCGTCGGGGCATTGATATCCCCAGATTCAAGGACGTGATTTCCACCGATGAAAGTCGGTGGCCCCATTGAAGCGCCCCTGTTCCCGCTGTCAGCGTCGCGGCTGATCCCATTTCCACCGATGAAAGTCGGTGGCCCCATTGAAGCAAGTGTCGTCAAGATAAAAAGTTCCCCCGGTCGGAACATTTCCACCGATGAAAGTCGGTGGCCCCATTGAAGCTTGTGATAATTTTGCAAATTCGCCAGGCGTAGGAATATTTCCACCGATGAAAGTCGGTGGCCCCATTGAAGCGCTTTTGCCGCGTGGGGTGTGGGGACAGTGACGCGAAATTTCCACCGATGAAAGTCGGTGGCCCCATTGAAGCTCCCATACGCTCATGCTATCTATTGGCTCCTCTGTGGATTTCCACCGATGAAAGTCGGTGGCCCCATTGAAGCTTGCAGTTTATCCACCGCTTCCCATAATGCTTCTTCAAATTTCCACCGATGAAAGTCGGTGGCCCCATTGAAGCGTATCGGAATTTCTTTTATTTTTTTTCCTCTCGCTATTTCCACCGATGAAAGTCGGTGGCCCCATTGAAGCAGAGAATGTATGGCTCAACAGCCAAGTTTTTGATGGATTTCCACCGATGAAAGTCGGTGGCCCCATTGAAGCAAAGAAATAGCCCGCACGACTTCCAGCCCGTCGATCCTATTTCCACCGATGAAAGTCGGTGGCCCCATTGAAGCTTTCAACTTATATCGAAGTTCGCGGTCGCCATAAGGGATTTCCACCGATGAAAGTCGGTGGCCCCATTGAAGCTTATTGGACAAGTTCCGATTGAGGTGAGATGAATGAATTTCCACCGATGAAAGTCGGTGGCCCCATTGAAGCCGGGATCAGAAAAGCAAAATGCTTAGCCCCATCGCCGTATTTCCACCGATGAAAGTCGGTGGCCCCATTGAAGCCAAGATACCTATCCCAACCTCAATATCCTCCAAGAAATTTCCACCGATGAAAGTCGGTGGCCCCATTGAAGCATCAACAGCTGCGGCAAATAAGGCCTCATGGTTAAATGATTTCCACCGATGAAAGTCGGTGGCCCCATTGAAGCAAATTCAATACTGCACTTTGCCAAGACGCGAAACTTCATTTCCACCGATGAAAGTCGGTGGCCCCATTGAAGCCTCGTTCCAGCCGCGCCTCTTCCGCGCATTGATTATAGATTTCCACCGATGAAAGTCGGTGGCCCCATTGAAGCTCCTCCTCAGCGGCTTTGATCCGCCGTTCCCATGATATTTCCACCGATGAAAGTCGGTGGCCCCATTGAAGCTTTATTTATGGCGTCCCGATTATTACGTCAATCGCGAATTTCCACCGATGAAAGTCGGTGGCCCCATTGAAGCTGTCTAGCAAGTCGTTCTTTCACGATTTCATTAGTTTTATTTCCACCGATGAAAGTCGGTGGCCCCATTGAAGCGTGCTTGGCCATGCGTTCGGCCGCTGCTTTTTCGAGTGCATTTCCACCGATGAAAGTCGGTGGCCCCATTGAAGCCATTCGTTGCGATCTCCATGAGCCGAAAATCGCGCGTATTTCCACCGATGAAAGTCGGTGGCCCCATTGAAGCTCGCTTCTGCAATCGACAACGGGCGGCGTCCAGATATTTCCACCGATGAAAGTCGGTGGCCCCATTGAAGCTTTTGGCGTTGCCGACGCCCATTCATCAAAGGCAAATTTCCACCGATGAAAGTCGGTGGCCCCATTGAAGCTGCAGCAAAATTTGCTCTCACAGCCCGCACGGGTATACATTTCCACCGATGAAAGTCGGTGGCCCCATTGAAGCCCTCCAGCAGCCCGCGCGCTTCGGCGTTGATTTTCTATTTCCACCGATGAAAGTCGGTGGCCCCATTGAAGCTCCATCGGCAAAGACCGAAAGCCATCGGTTCATCATATTTCCACCGATGAAAGTCGGTGGCCCCATTGAAGCGACATAATTTGGAACATTGCCGAAACGCTCCCATACATTTCCACCGATGAAAGTCGGTGGCCCCATTGAAGCCCTAAAACAGCAATGGATTTAAGCCTTCCCTAGCCGCCATTTCCACCGATGAAAGTCGGTGGCCCCATTGAAGCTTATATACCCCGACGATGCCTATTACTGCCACCTTCATTTCCACCGATGAAAGTCGGTGGCCCCATTGAAGCATGTCCCGAAACGAAACGATCAATTATCCGGTTCAGGGGATTTCCACCGATGAAAGTCGGTGGCCCCATTGAAGCCTGGGAAGCCCGCTTCCTCTCTCAAATAAGCTTCTAATTTCCACCGATGAAAGTCGGTGGCCCCATTGAAGCATATCTTTATCCGTCGATGGGCGCAGATCATGCGGAATATTTCCACCGATGAAAGTCGGTGGCCCCATTGAAGCGGCGTTAGTTGGCGGATTGCTTATATGATTGGTTGGATTTCCACCGATGAAAGTCGGTGGCCCCATTGAAGCATTATCCGCGCCTCAATAGAATGCAGCAGTGGATATTGATTTCCACCGATGAAAGTCGGTGGCCCCATTGAAGCTGTTAATAAGCGCAGAATAAACATCATTGTCAAATCCATTTCCACCGATGAAAGTCGGTGGCCCCATTGAAGCGGAAAACGTGGAAACCCAATGAAGGAATACGAATGTTAATTTCCACCGATGAAAGTCGGTGGCCCCATTGAAGCCCGTTGCAAGAAGGTTATCCCCATTAGCAAGCGTTGTAGATTTCCACCGATGAAAGTCGGTGGCCCCATTGAAGCTAATAGAACGCTCCCGTTTTGGGAACGTCCTATCATATATTTCCACCGATGAAAGTCGGTGGCCCCATTGAAGCTCCACATAACGGCCACGATTACGACGGTCATCGACGACATTTCCACCGATGAAAGTCGGTGGCCCCATTGAAGCCATTTCCCTCACCCTGGGGGCTGCGCCCCGGCTCCTCATTTCCACCGATGAAAGTCGGTGGCCCCATTGTAGCGGATTGATAGCGAAGACAAAACAAGGAGAAAACCAAATTTCCACCGATGAAAGTCGGTGGCCCCATTGAAGCTTTTCTCTTGCCGATCATCCGAGGCGGCCACATTCCGCATTTCCACCGATGAAAGTCGGTGGCCCCATTGAAGCAATATCGCAGAGGAAATAACCGTCGAGACGGTAAGGATTT
Source organism: Candidatus Omnitrophota bacterium (assembly GCA_040755155.1). Taxonomy (NCBI): domain Bacteria; kingdom Pseudomonadati; phylum Candidatus Omnitrophota; species Candidatus Omnitrophota bacterium. The sequence goes on from JBFMBP010000070.1 coordinate 109,130, forward strand.
CCACCGATGAAAGTCGGTGGCCCCATTGAAGCTTACGAAAATAGGAATTAAGGTTTTAAGAGAATTTGATTTCCACCGATGAAAGTCGGTGGCCCCATTGAAGCGATCGTAGATGCGGTTTCACCCGCTGAAGATTATTGATTTCCACCGATGAAAGTCGGTGGCCCCATTGAAGCCGCGTCCTGGAATATGGCGGCGCCTGGAACGAGGCAATTTCCACCGATGAAAGTCGGTGGCCCCATTGAAGCCCGCCTCTAACGTTCTGAATCGCTTGCCGCCTGGACAATTTCCACCGATAAAAGTCGGTGGCCCCATTGAAGCCTAGTTTGTCCTTTCCAATCGACTCTAGCCATTCCTCATTTCCACCGATGAAAGTCGGTGGCCCCATTGAAGCTGGGGGATTAAATAGTTTGGCCACAAGGGGGATATGGCCATTTCCACCGATGAAAGTCGGTGGCCCCATTGAAGCCATTTCCCTCACCCTGGGGGCTGCGCCCCGGCTCCTCATATTTCCACCGATGAAAGTCGGTGGCCCCATTGAAGCTTAAATTAGTCCGTGTTCCTTGTTGTACCGCTCGAAATTTCCACCGATGAAAGTCGGTGGCCCCATTGAAGCTTACTTACATATTGCACCGTTCCAGCCGTCCATGCCGAAATTTCCACCGATGAAAGTCGGTGGCCCCATTGAAGCCGAGTTATCGCCGTGGGAAAAATTCATACTCTGGAATATTTCCACCGATGAAAGTCGGTGGCCCCATTGAAGCAGCATCAATAATCCTTTGTGCATCCGGCGCTCCACCAATTTCCACCGATGAAAGTCGGTGGCCCCATTGAAGCAGGCTCAACCGGGTGCAAACATCGGACGGCAATCCGCGAATTTCCACCGATGAAAGTCGGTGGCCCCATTGAAGCCAACCGCACTTCCGCCCGCGCCTTACACCTTTGTTTATTTCCACCGATGAAAGTCGGTGGCCCCATTGAAGCGGCGCAGCTCCGAGCGATGGCCGAACCGATCTATGGATTTCCACCGATGAAAGTCGGTGGCCCCATTGAAGCCATTCGAATCCAGGTACTTAATCGAAGACACGGATTATTTCCACCGATGAAAGTCGGTGGCCCCATTGAAGCAAAGGGATGCGCAATAAAAAAAGGCGCAGCCCTGAACATTTCCACCGATGAAAGTCGGTGGCCCCATTGAAGCATATTGAAGAAAAGGATGAAATAAAAAAGCGCTTAAAGCATTTCCACCGATGAAAGTCGGTGGCCCCATTGAAGCAAGCAAATCAATATTATTTGAGGGTGCGGCATTTGGATTTCCACCGATGAAAGTCGGTGGCCCCATTGAAGCAAAAATATAAAGATTCCAGAAGGCAAGTTAGTTTTATTTCCACCGATGAAAGTCGGTGGCCCCATTGAAGCATACTAGAATTAGACATAATAATTGAGTTAGAAATTATTTCCACCGATGAAAGTCGGTGGCCCCATTGAAGCATACTAGAATTAGACATAATAATTGAGTTAGAAATTATTTCCACCGATGAAAGTCGGTGGCCCCATTGAAGCGCTCATAATCCTTCTCCTTTTTTGAATTTTCCCCGCCGATTTCCACCGATGAAAGTCGGTGGCCCCATTGAAGCTACGTAAGCCATATGCTTTACGGCGTCAACAATTCTTCATTTCCACCGATGAAAGTCGGTGGCCCCATTGAAGCCTTGATAAAGTTGAACTAACGCATCACTTCCCAGTTTATTTCCACCGATGAAAGTCGGTGGCCCCATTGAAGCTCGGTTCTTATAACCGTTTCGAATCCCATTTTTTCATTTCCACCGATGAAAGTCGTTGGCCCCATTGAAGCGTTTATCTTCAAAAATGGCATGGTATTTCCTTGTGTATTTCCACCGATGAAAGTCGGTGGCCCCATTGAAGCTCCGCCGCTATGACCCAAGAAAATTCGTGGGAAATCATTTCCACCGATGAAAGTCGGTGGCCCCATTGAAGCGCGTGCGCCGGAAGGATCAAGAGCGAAGATACTTCCATATTTCCACCGATGAAAGTCGGTGGCCCCATTGAAGCGGAGAGTTCGTCCAGATTATAATCCGGCATCTCAATATTTCCACCGATGAAAGTCGGTGGCCCCATTGAAGCGGCCAATTCTGCTACGGGCAAGTATCCCATCTTCGGCGATTTCCACCGATGAAAGTCGGTGGCCCCATTGAAGCGTCAAAGGATTTTCGCCGTTTTTGACGCCATTGACGAATTTCCACCGATGAAAGTCGGTGGCCCCATTGAAGCCGAAAATGGAGCCGGTTCTTTGGCGAATCCGGCTTCCATTTCCACCGATGAAAGTCGGTGGCCCCATTGAAGCTGATGGAGAGGCCATGTTTCTGGGTTGCCGTTTTGGTGAATTTCCACCGATGAAAGTCGGTGGCCCCATTGAAGCGTGGTTTCCGGCGGATTTGGGAGCAACGACGGGACTTAATTTCCACCGATGAAAGTCGGTGGCCCCATTGAAGCCCGTTTGCCGCTTTATAGATTACCCAGTCGTAGAAGCATTTCCACCGATGAAAGTCGGTGGCCCCATTGAAGCATGATGACCTGCGCCTTACCCGCCAGGCGCTGGAGTTATTTCCACCGATGAAAGTCGGTGGCCCCATTGAAGCTCCCGTTGGTTTCGTTTGGAGCGGAGATTACCGTTACATTTCCACCGATGAAAGTCGGTGGCCCCATTGAAGCGATAATCCGCCGCGATCCACCCAGCGGCGCAAATGGCATTTCCACCGATGAAAGTCGGTGGCCCCATTAAAGCTGCATTTATGACGGGATGGATGCTCGCGGCGTCGATATTTCCACCGATGAAAGTCGGTGGCCCCATTGAAGCATCTCGATATCCGCGATACCGGTGCCACCCGATGGGATTTCCACCGATGAAAGTCGGTGGCCCCATTGAAGCCCCTGAGTTAAACGATCAGCGTGCGGAACGTAGAAAACATTTCCACCGATGAAAGTCGGTGGCCCCATTGAAGCATCGCCAGGTCGGTCGGAACCTTGTCCCACTCTTCCATTTCCACCGATGAAAGTCGGTGGCCCCATTGAAGCAAATAGGCTCCCGCGCAGGTCGGCGCGGGTAGGTTCATTTCCACCGATGAAAGTCGGTGGCCCCATTGAAGCTCCTTTATAAATCGATCATAAAGTACCAGAGAAACCGATTTCCACCGATGAAAGTCGGTGGCCCCATTGAAGCAGCGCATCCGCGCCCGCGAGCGAAAGACGTTTAGCGGATTTCCACCGATGAAAGTCGGTGGCCCCATTGAAGCCACAAGGTATGGATCGGCTTGCGGCGCTTGCTCGGCATTTCCACCGATGAAAGTCGGTGGCCCCATTGAAGCTCTACGGTGCCTTGGGTGCTCTCCTAATAACCCTCATTTCCACCGATGAAAGTCGGTGGCCCCATTGAAGCGATCCTGGATTGGGTTGGGTATCATTAAACGCAAGCATATTTCCACCGATGAAAGTCGGTGGCCCCATTGAAGCGTTATCCGGCCAGGGAGCTTCTTCAACCTTAACGTCATTTCCACCGATGAAAGTCGGTGGCCCCATTGAAGCCTCGATTACGCGGGGATCGGTTGGTGGTGTTCCAAAAAAAATTTCCACCGATGAAAGTCGGTGGCCCCATTGAAGCTTGGTGAATTTTACATACTTCGTTTTCTGTTGATTTGCATTTCCACCGATGAAAGTCGGTGGCCCCATTGAAGCCGGATATTTCACCTGGTTATCGTGATAGACTTAAAGCATTTCCACCGATGAAAGTCGGTGGCCCCATTGAAGCTAAGTAATCCTGAAATAATATATGCACTAAAAATAATTTCCACCGATGAAAGTCGGTGGCCCCATTGAAGCCTTGCATATTAGTAGTTGCTTCAATAATTGACGCTCCGGAAAAAAGTCCGATTTGGGATTAATACCGAAAATCCGTTTTGTCATCCGCTGGATAGCCTGTCGGCCATACTTTATGAAGGATCGAATTCCCCATGTTGGTTTTGACGGCGTTACGGGCGGCTCTCCCTTCGAAAATAGCAAAAAACAGGGCTTTTTACGCCCGCGCCGCCTGAAAGATGTTCCATCCCAGCGCTTTCAGCGTGACCGCCAGGCGCACTCTCGCCCGCCCTCTCACTCGCAAGCGCCCCTGGCCCATCATCCGTTTCAGTTTGGCGTTCACCGCTTCGATCCCCGAACGCCATCGGTATTTCTCGCGAAACTCTTCCGATTCCTCCGCCACCCGCCGTTGCGCCAATCTCCGTTGTTTCGGCGTATACTCCAACTTATGGCCGCCGTCCAAGCCTACGCAGCAATAGTCGCGATGATCGCAGTCTTGGCACGTCGCCGGATCGAAGTAAATTTTCAGTCCATCGTCTTTTATTTTTCGGATTGCACAAGGCGCCGCCCCGCCCGGACAGGAGGTCACTTCCCCCGTTGCTTCATCCACCGTAAAATCGTCCAAGACGAGCTGGGTCTCTTTGCTTTTGGGCTTCCCCATCGTGGGCGCGATTAAGTTTACCCCTTCTTTCGCCGCCTTGCTTACATTGTCATCGCTTCCATACATACTGTCGGCCAACAACTCCTCCGGGGCGCAGCCGCGTTTCTTCGTCTCTTCGATGGCGCGCGGCGGCGCATCGCTATCGCTTACATTCGCCGGTTCGACATGAATGTAAGTGATCAAATTCGGCGGCGCGGATTTTTCCTCGGATTTCTCCTCCTGATAGGTTTCCATCAACTGCACTTGATAGCCTTCCCCCTTGTGTCCGCTATACGCCGCATCCTCGTCGGAAGGATTCTGCAGACTGCCGGAAGAAACGTCCTTGGGATCTTTGATCTCCACTTTCGCCGCTTCCCCCTCGCCGCTTACATTGCATTGTTCGTTCAACACCCGCTGCATTAGCTTAAATACTACCATTCCGCTTATCTTGTTATGCGTCCGGAATGTTTCCACCAATGTCAGCAGGTCTTCCGCCGCTTGCTTCAGCGCCTCCTTCGCTTCCGACGGCTTCACTTGGGAAAAATAGCCCTTCTTCTTCCCCAGATAGCGCTCCACCAACTCTTCCGCCACGCTCTTCTTCAACAGACGCGCGTGTTCCCGGCGCATCACTTTCAAAAACTTCTCCATGGTTCGGCGAAACAACTCCAACCGGGAGAGGCGCCGCATGGCCGAACGAATGTGCGTCGAATCCAGGCGCTGCTTCTTCGTCGATAACTTCAGTTTGTCCAGCAGTGCGTCGGTCAACAACCGAAAAAGAAGCGAGTCGATTTCCTGTTCCATCACCAGCGAGCGATACGTTCGCAACGTTCGTTCGCTCAGATATTTGGTATCGTCGTCTTCCCATGACAGATTCAACGCATAATGCCATTCGGCGTTGAAGGCCAATTGATGGACGGTCTCTTCGTCGGTCAAGTCGAACATGTACTGCAAGAGCAGAACGCCGAGCATCGTCCGCAATTCCTTGGTGGGACGCCCTATCCGATCATGAAAGCAGGCTTTGATCTCATTGACAGGAATTTTTTCGAGCAAGGATTTTTGAAAAAGGTCAGCCCAACCGGATTCCAAAAGGGTTTTTCGCTTAGGGCCAAGATAATCGAAGGGGTCGATCAAGAGGGTTTGCCGGCAGTCGTCGATTCGTCGCATCGCTCAACCTTATCAATTGTATTTACATGACTTAAGTATAGCATAAGCCAACGCTTTTTTCAAGCAAAATCCCCCTTGCAAAGATGAATTTTCCAGTTTTTGACGCAGACTTTTTGCCGCTTCGTCAAGTAATGACATGAGCCTGTCGTCGCGTGGCGGCAACTGGAGCGCTCATCCTAGGGACTGCCGTTCTGCCTTTCGCAATAGTCGCGCTTCGGACGACAGGGATGGCACTCAGGGTTTTCGGATTGCGGCTTCTAGTCAGAATTTGCCTCCCGCATTAACACCTACGCCGACGATAACAGCTACACCGATATCTCCCGCAGAAGAAATAACCATTCCGCTGGATTATCCCAAGAAAACGATATTGTTACTCATGAAATTGATCCCAGCGGGAACGTTTATGATGGGATCGCCGGAAAGTGAGAAGGATCAAGACCCAGATGAAGGGCCGCAGCATCAGGTTACGCTTACTAAGCCGTTCTATATGGGGAAGTATGAAGTAACCCAAGCGCAATGGCAGGCGATAATGGGGAATAATCCTTCCTATTTCAGCGGAAAGTCTAACAATTAGAAATGGTTTCCTGGAACGATTGCCAAACCTTTATTCAGAAATTAAACCAATTGGGACAAGGGACATTCCGTTTGCCAACAGAGGCGGAATGGGAGTACGCCTGTCGTGCGGGGACAACGATGCGGTTCTATTGGGAAGATGATCCGAATAACAGCCAAATCGGTGAATACGCTTGGTATGATGGCAATCGCAGCCGAAATGGAACGGAGGAAGCGGGATTGAAATTGCCGAACGCCTTTGGATTGTTTGATATGAGCGGGAACGTCTGGGAGTGGTGTCAGGACTTGTATGGGAATTATAGTTCGGATTCGCAAAATGATCCAACCGGAACAAATAGTGGTTCGCTCCGCTTATCTCGAGGCGGCAGCTGGGAACACCACGGCCCCGGGAGTTATCGTTCGGCTGCTCGCTACAGACACGGACCCGACGAAACACTCAATGATCTTGGTTTTCGACTTGTCAGGAATCAATGATGCAGCGGTGAAGGTTAGCTATGCCAGAAACATCAAAACAGAATCCTTCCGATTCCGTCCATTCCGATCAAAAATGTAAATGGATCGTTCCGCCAGGATTACATAAAGAAGTCAATGATTTTGTTCATCTCTATGAACTTCTTTATTCATCGCAAAAACATAATCTTTCCAATCGAAAGCCGCTGATGATTATCGGCGATAGCGGCGTTGGAAAATCTCTTTTTACGGATATTTTTGAAAAATTGTATCGGCTAGATTATCCCTCCTCCAAAGTAAAAACTTTTAATTGTGCAGCATTTCAAAAAGACTTAATTCTCGCAGAATTGTTCGGCTATAAAAAGGGCGCATTCACTGGAGCGATTAAAGATAAAGTAGGATTATTGAAAACTGCCGACGGAGGTTTGGTCATTCTCGAAGAAATTGGAGAACTAACCGAACCGGATCAAGCCAAGTTGCTTACCTTTTTGGAAAATGGCGGTAGATATTACCCCGTGGGCAGCACAAAGGAAGAACGTAACGTTTTAGCCCTTTGAAGGAAGAGAGGGCGGAAGAGGAGGCAGTTGTCTAGTGCGGAGGGCGGTTTGGAGGGCTTCTACTACGGTCGCCACGGGACGATAGCCTCGCCGTTTGAGCGTGCGAAAAACGGTCATCAGGATGGACTGTGTTTTCGCACCCTTCTCGCTCTGGTTCCCCTGCATCACTTTGCGCATAATCACCGCCGGACGAATTTCCCGCT
>JBFMBP010000071.1 GCA_040755155.1 Candidatus Omnitrophota bacterium
CGCTTAGACCCTTGCGCGATTGCACCATCGTTATCGCCGCCGTCAGCGTCGTCTTCCCGTGGTCCACGTGCCCGATCGTTCCCACGTTCACGTGCGGCTTCGTCCGTTCGAATTTCTGCTTCGCCATGTTTTTCCAATCCTCCACTTCCCATACAGAAAGAAAGTTTATTTTTTATTTTACGTTCGCTGGTTTCCATCCGCCGGCGGCGCCGGCAGCCCTTGCGGCGCACTCCGGCGCCCAGGAATCCGCTTAATCCCTAGAATTTGAAAATCCGCCTACGCCAGCGAGGAGATTTTCTTGAATGGTTTTGGGAACTTCCTCATAGCGGGCTAATTGCATCGTATACGTTGCGCGTCCCTGGGAGAGCGAACGAAGACTCGTCGCATAGCCAAACATTTCGGATAGAGGCGCATGGCCGCGTATGATTTGCGATCCGCCCCGCTGCTCGAAGCCTGAGGTTTTCCCTCGGCGGGAGTTCAGGTTGCCAAGGATATCGCCCATGAACTCTTCCGGACACGCAATCTCGACCGACATGATCGGTTCCAGCAAAATCGGCCGAGCGTTTTCTATCGCTTCGCGAAAAGCTATAGAAGAAGCAATTGTAAAAGCCATTTCGGAAGAGTCAACCGGGTGGAAGGCTCCAAAGGTTAATTTTACTCCAATATCTATGATTGGATACCCTAAAAGCACTCCGCTTTGCAGGTTTTCGCGGACGCCGCGCTCCACGGCGGCGGCAAACGCCTTGGGTAGAGCTTCATCGCCCACCAGATTTTTAAATTCGAAGCCCGATCCGCTTGGACGGGGGCTTACTTCCAATTTTACGTGGGCGAAATGATCTTTGCCGCCATGTTGGCGCATATATTTTTCTTCATGTTCCGCCGCAACGCCGATGGTTTCGCGGAAGGCTACTTGCGGTTTGCCCACGTTGGCTTTTACGCCGTATTCCCGCAGGATCCGGTCGACAATGATCTCCAGGTGGAGTTCGCCCATGCCGGAGATAATCGTTTGGCCTGTTTCCGGATCGGTCTTAATCTTGAATGTAGGATCTTCTTCCGCCATGCGCGCCAAGGCCTGATTCAAGCGATCCTGGTCGGCGACGGTTTTCGGTTCGATGGCCACCGAGAGGACGGGATCGGGCAGATTCAGCGATTCCAATAAGATAGGGTGGCCGATATCGGTCAGCGTATCGCCGGTCGTGGTTTGACTTAAACCCACGGCGCATACGATATCGCCGACTTGCGCCTCTTTAATCTCTTCTCGTTTATTGGCGTGCATCCGCAACAGCCGTCCGACTTTTTCTTTACGGCCTTTCGTGGCGTTGTAGACGACCGATCCCGTTTTCAACTGGCCCGAATAGAGGCGCAGATAGGTAAGACGGCCATGGGGATCCGCCATCAATTTAAACGCGAGGGCCGTGAAAGGATCGTCCTTGGAGGCTTCGCGGATTTCATCGATTTTCTTTTCCGGATTCAATCCTACGACGGGCGGGACATCGAGCGGGGAGGGGAGATAATCGACCACGGCGTCGAGCAACAATTGAACGCCCTTGTTCTTCAGGGCGGAGCCGCAGAGGATGGGAACATAGCCGCTATGAATCGCCGCGCGGCGGATCGCTTCGCTCAGTTCCACGGTTTCGATATACTCGCCTTCCAAAAATTTATGTAAAATCCGGTCGTCGGCGTCCGCCAATTTCTCTATCAATCGTTCGCGAGCTTCTTCCGCTTTCTCCCGCAGTTCTTCCGGTATATCGGCTTCCTGATAGGTCGTTCCGTAATCGCCGGAATCTTCCAGCCAGAGGCGAGCTCTCATCTGGACGAGATCGACGACGCCCTGGAACGATGACTCGAAGCCGATAGGGATTTGAATAGGCAGCGGTTTGCCGCCCAGCCTATCGGAGACTTGGGCGACGACGCGATCGAAATCCGCTCCCACCCGGTCCATTTTGTTCACGAAAGCAATGCGGGGGATGGAGTAGCGATCCGCCTGGCGCCAAACCGTTTCCGATTGCGGCTCCACGCCGCCAACGGCGCAGAACACGACTACGCAGCCGTCAAGAACGCGTAGAGAACGCTCCACCTCGATGGTAAAATCGACGTGGCCGGGAGTATCGATAAGGTGGATGTGATAGTCCCGCCACTGGCAATAAGTGGCCGCCGAGGTGATGGTGATTCCTCGTTCCTTCTCTTGTTCCATCCAGTCCATTTCGGCGGCGCCGTCGTGGACTTCGCCGATTTTGTGAGTGCGGCCCGTGTAATACAAAATACGCTCGGTGGTCGTCGTCTTACCGGCATCGATATGGGCGGCGATGCCGATGTTGCGAACCAGAGCCAACTTAGTATTTTTCGCGCTCACAGTTTTCATCTTCTCTCATCCAGGACAGGCAAAAAAACGCAGGGTTCATTTGCCCTGCCAGAGACGGATAATACACTTTATCGATCGCGCCAATCACCAGCGGTAATGCGCAAAAGCCTTGTTCGCCTCCGCCATGCGATGGGTATCTTGCTTCTTCTTGATGGCGTTGCCTTGGTTGCTGGCCGCATCGACCAATTCATTAGCCAATTTTTGGATCATCCCCCGTTCGCCTCGGGAACGGGCAGAGGAAATCAGCCAACGGATGGCCAAGGTTTGACGCCGTTCCGAACGCACTTCGACGGGAACCTGGTAGGTAGCGCCGCCCACGCGGCGGGAACGGACTTCCAGGTCCGGTTTGGCGTTTTCCACCGCCGATTTGAAGAGAGCCAAAGGTTCCTGTTTCGTCTTTTTCTGGATTTCATCCATCATGGCGTAAAAAATCTGTTCGGCGAGCGATTTTTTCCCTTTTACCATAAGGTTGTTGATGAATTTGGTCACCAAGACGTTGTTATATACAGGATCGGGGAGGATCAGTCTTTTTACGACTTTTGTTTTTCTGCCCATAATCGTTCCTATTTATATCTTTGAAAGAATAAGATTTACGCTTTCGGTCTTTTCGTTCCGTATTTGGAGCGGCCGCGCTTGCGCTTCTCCACGCCCATCGATTCCAGAACGCCGCGGATAACGTGATAGCGAACGCTAGGAAGGTCTTTAACGCGTCCGCCTCGGATCAGCACGATCGAGTGTTCTTGCAAATTGTGCCCTTCGCCGGGGATGTAAGCGTTGACTTCGACGCCGTTCGTCAACCGCACGCGGGCGACTTTCCGCAGGGCGGAATTCGGTTTTTTGGGGCTCATGGTCCAAACGCGGGTGCAAACGCCGCGCTTTTGCGGACAGCCTTGCATCGCCGGAGCCTTCGATTTCTTCTTTTTGGTCTGCCGCCCTTTTTTAATCAGCTGATTGATAGTTGGCATAGTCTTCCTATTTTCGGCTTTTAACCTCTCCCGATTCCGTTCATGTGAGGATAAACAGGTTTAAAGAGGGATGTCCCAACTGAAAGGCATCCCGCTAGGATGGGAGGACGGATTTTCTTGACACAAGGGTGAAAGAATAATCAGATTCTAACCATTCGTCAAGCCTTTAGAACCTTCTCCGATAAAAATTTATGTTAAATATCCCTAAAAACAGGGGCCAGCGGCCAGTAGCCAGTGGTTAATAAAAGAAATTCAAAGAGTTACGGAACATGCTCCATTAAACCTTTAGAGAAAAAGTAGTAGAGATATCCTGGCTCTTTGTTTTTCCCTTCAAGAGGCTAGAAGCCTCTTCTACTTTGGCGTTTCATAAGAGCATCCCACCCGCGATTCGCGGGCTATATCAGGCAGAAAAAATAGACCCGCGTGGGGAAGGATTTCTCGCTATCGCTCGAAATGACAGAGTCGTAGCACGGGAAAGACCATGATTAACGATTTTTCCCACCGCGCCCGGCATCGCGGCATGTCATTTCGAGGGAGCGCAGCGACCGAGAAATCTTCAACCCTCTCTTTGCCATCTTGGCTCTTTCCCTACAAGAGGCTGGAAGCCTCTTCTACTCTGGCGTTTCATAAGAGTGGTTAGTCAAATAAATTCAAATAGTTACGGAACATGCTCCATTTAGATTTTTCAAAAAATACTTTCGAGAAAATACATCGCTCCTCACATTGGGACGGGAAAAGACCATCCCGTCCCAACGCTAGGAAAAGAAGCGCAAGTCGTAGAATTTTAAAAACTTGGTACTTTATCGAATTCACGCGCCAAGAGGTCTTTATAATAATCCTGATGGTGCCTCCAACCTGTTCCCGCCGGAATCAGGTGTCCCATGATTACGTTCTCTTTTAAGCCTAGGAGGTGATCGGTTTTGCCGCTGATGGCCGCTTGAGTCAAAACGCGGGTCGTTTCCTGGAACGAAGCCGCCGAGATAAACGATTCCGTGCCCAGCGAGGCTTTCGTGATGCCAAGGAGGCGCGGTTTGAACTGGGCGGGCTTGCCGCCTTGCTTCATGACGCGCTCATTTTCTCTGCGAACCATGAAGCGGTCCATATCGTCGTCTTGGAGGAATATCGTATCGCCGGGATCGGTGATCGTTACTTTGCGCATCATTTGGCGGACGATAATTTCGATATGTTTATCGTTGATGCCGACGCCCTGCAGGCGATAAACTTCCTGGACTTCGTTTAAAAGATACTGCTGAGTGACGCGCTCGCCCATGACTTCGAGATATTCATGAGGATCGATGGAGCCATCCACCAGTTTGTCGCCGGTAGAAACCCAGTCGCCGTCGCTGACGATCACGTGTTTGCCGGCGTCGACTTCGTGAGCGGCGAGGATTTCGCCGTCTTTATCGGTGATAAGAATGAGGCGCGTACCTCTTTTCCGCTTCTTTTCCAGTTTCTTTTCCATCGCCTCATCGACTTCTTCGGGTTTGGGAAGCCTTACCCACCCATCGATTTTGGTGATGATGGCCAGATCGCGCTGTTTGGGGCGGCGCGCTTCGAAAAGTTCTTCGACGCGGGGAAGACCGCCGGTCACATCGCGGGAGCGGAAGGTTTCTTTGGGAATCTTGGCCAGAATATCGCCCGCCGAAATATCGTCTCCATCATTGACGACGATATGAGCGCCCGCCGGCAAAGGATGATATTCCGGTTCCTGATTCCGTCTATGAATGATGATGGAGGGATGCTTGTCTTCCCTATGCTCCATAATAATCATTTGGGAAGCGGCGCTGCCTTCCGTCTGTTGGCGGCGCATCGTTACGCCTTCGATGATCTGGTCGAATTTGCATTTGCCGTCTTTGGAAGCAATCTCCGCCTTAAAATAGGGATCCCAGCGGGCGATGACGTTGGCTTCTTCCTTCTTTTCGCCATCCATGAACATCATATTACCCTGGCGGACGACTTCATCGCCGTCGGCTACGGCGATGACGGCGCCGAGAGAAATGCCGGTTACCAATTGGCGGAAATGATCGACCAATTGATCCGTATGGGCCAAGATGAAGCCGGTCAAAACGTCGGATCCATCTTCAGCGGTCAAGATGGAACCGGCGGGGAGAGTAAATTCCTCAATGGCCGCTTCGTTGCGGTCAACGATGGCGATTCGAGGCGTTTTATCGCCGCTATAATCGGAAATGATGGATTTCAAGTTATTGGTAATGGGATCGAGAATCCGTTTGACGGTGACGCCTTCGACGATATCCCGGAAACGCACTTTCCCCTCGCATCCGGCGATGGTGGGCGTTTCGTGAAAAGCCAGGATTTGCCCCACTTTTACGGAGTCACCATCCTTGATCGCCAAACGATGCCCTGGCTGCAAAGAATATGTTGTTGCGCTTTTGCCTTTGGTTACGGCCAATTGCGCATTAACGCATCCCGGCGGAACAATGCGTAGATCGTCTTTTTTCAACAAATCTTTGGCGGCGATATTTTCCAAACTCGCCTTGCCTTCGCTCAGAGCAATCACCGGGACGATCAATGGATTCCAATCGGCGATCTTCTTGCCGGCCGGACAACGATCGCCATCTTTAAAGTAGATAGCTGCGCCTGCGGGAATATTGGGATAGGTTATCAATGCTTTCCCGCGCGAGTTGGTAAGGAGAATGGAACCGCCTCCCCGTACGGCGTAGGATTGCTTGCCAGCGTCGGTGATCTCCAAATTGACGTATTTGACGATCGGATCGCTCTTCGTTCCCAAATCGGGACAGGCAATGCCGGAACGAAGCAGGATGGGCCGTCCGATATTATTCACCGAAATCAGCTCCCCATGCCGGTTGGCGACCAACCGGAGGTTGACATATTTCACAATGCCGGACTCGCCGTCGCGCAAACCGCCCAACCCGTCATCGTTGCGGCGAATGCGGATTTCCGATTCTTCCAGGATGCGGCTGGTGGTTCCGCCGATGTGGAATGTGCGCAATGTCAGCTGCGTACCCGGCTCGCCGATGGACTGAGCCGCCACGATGCCTATGGCCTCGCCGATTCCCACTTTCTTCTTGCGCGCCAGATCGCGTCCGTAACATTTGGCGCAAACGCCGCGAGGGGATTCGCAGGCTACGACGGAACGAATCTGGACTTTCTCGATGCCGCATTTTCCGATGACATTGGAGGCGTCTTCATCAATTTCGTCTCCGCGCTTAACGATAATGTTGCCCGTTAACGGATTGACGATGTCTTCCGCCGCCGTCCGGCCCAGAACGCGGTCTTCCAAGGCCTCGATCACTTGATCGCCTTCTTTGATCTCGGCAATTTCCAGTCCGTTGAGGGTGCCGCAATCTTCTTCCGTTACGATCACGTCCTGCGCGACGTCCACGAGACGCCGCGTGAGGTAACCCGCTTCCGCCGTTTTCAACGCCGTATCGGCCAATCCTTTGCGGGCGCCGTGGGTGGAGATGAAGTATTCCAACACGGTCAATCCTTCTTTGAAGTTGGATTCGATGGGCGATTCGATAATTTCGCCGATGCCGCCGGTGAGTTTCTTCATCGGCTTCGACATCAATCCACGCATACCCGCCAGCTGGCGGATTTGCTGTTTCGAACCTCTAGCGCCCGAATCCGCCATGATATAGATGGGGTTGAAGCCCTGATTATCCTGCTGCAATTCCTGCATCATGGATTCGGCGACGGCGTCGGTCGTATGGATCCAGCGGTCGATTACCTTGTTGTAGCGTTCGATATCGGTAATCGCCCCCTTCTCGTACTGATCCATAATCACTTGCACGTCTTTGCGGGCGTCGTCAATCAGGTCTTTTTTCTTTTTGGGAACGACCATGTCGTTGAGACTGATGGAGATGCCGCCCAACTTGGCGTAGTAATATCCCAAGGCTTTCAATTCGTCCAGAAATTGCGCCGTCCGTTCTTCCCCATAATTATTGTAGCAATCCAGAACCAAGGCGGACAACGACTTTTTGTCCATCACGCGGTTGGTGAATCGCAGCCGGATGGGAAGAATGTCGTTGAACATGATGCGACCCACGGTCGTACGCAACCGCGTACCGGATATGCGCACTTCGACTTCATCCTGCAAACCAATGGAGCCATGATCGTAAGCGATGATCGCTTCCCGTTCGTCAGTAAAGCGCCGGGGGGAATCGCTATAGATTGGATTGCGGATTTTGGTGAGAAAATAACATCCCAAGACAATATCCTGGCTGGGAGTGGAGATCGGCTTACCGTCCGCCGGACTTAAAATATTGTGCATGGCCAGCATCAAATTGTTGCATTCGGCCTGGGCTTCGCTTGAAAGAGGGACGTGAACGGCCATCTGGTCTCCGTCGAAGTCCGCGTTGAAGGCCGTGCAGGTCATCGGGTGAAGTCGAATGGCTTTTCCTTCCACCAATTTGGGTTGAAAAGCCTGCATCCCCATACGGTGAAGCGTGGGAGCGCGGTTCAACAACACGGGATGATTTTGAATCACTTCTTCCAGAACGTCGAAGACCTCCGGATCGCCGCGCTCGATCTTGCGCTTGGCGCTGCGGATCGTCGTTACTTCGTCCAATTCCTCCAAACGGCGGATGATGAACGGTTCGAACAATTCCAGAGCCATCTGCTTCGGCAAGCCGCATTGGTTGAATTTCAATTCGGGGCCGCAAACGATGACGGAGCGTCCGGAATAATCCACGCGCTTTCCCAGAAGGTTTTGACGGAAGCGTCCCTGTTTGCCTTTGAGCATATCGCTTAAGGATTTCAAGGGGCGATTGTTGGAGCCTTTGACGGGCCGTCCGCGCCGCCCGTTGTCCATCAAGGCGTCTACGGCTTCTTGGAGCATTCGTTTTTCGTTTCGGATAATGACTTCCGGCGCCCGGACTTCTTTCAAGCGCCGCAAGCGGTTGTTGCGGTTGATGACGCGGCGGTAAAGATCGTTCAAATCCGAAGTGGCGAAGCGTCCGCCGTCCAGCGGCACAAGAGGCCGCAAATCAGGGGGAATGACCGGCAACGCTTCCATAATCATCCATTCGGGTTTATTGGAACTGCCGCGAAAATCCTGAACGACTTTCAGACGTTTAATGGATCGTTTGATGCGTTGTTTGGATTTTCCCTCGCGGATTTCGGTGCGCAGTTCGTTCGCCAATTTCTCCAAGTCGAGATCGATCAGGATTTCCTTGATCGCTTCCGCTCCCATGCTGACGCGGAAATCGGTTCCATATTCTTCCCGCAGCCGAACGAATTCCCGTTCGGAGATGACGTCCATGTAATTCAAACCCGTACTGCCGGGATCGAGAATGATGTATTCCTCGTAATAAAGAACCCGTTCCAGAGTCTTGAGAGACATATCCAGGAAAAGGGCCATAAGGCTGGGAACGCCCTTAGCGAACCAAATATGGGCGACGGGCATCTCCAATTCGATATGCCCGAGACGGCTGCGGCGGACTTTGGACTGGGTTACTTCGACGCCGCAACGGTCGCAGACGACGCCGCGATGCTTGATTCCTTTAAACTTGCCGCAAGCGCATTCGTAATCCCGCGTCGGTCCGAAGATTCTTTCGCAGAACAGACCATCGGTTTTGGGTTTATAGGTTTTGTAATCGATGGTTTCGGGATTTTTTACTTCGCCGTAGGACCAGCTGCGAATCTGTTCCGGAGCCGCCAGGGTAATCCGTATGGAGCGGACCCGGTTGATATCGCGAATCTCGTCCTCCCGTCTTTTCGCGGCTGGGGTTTGCAACGATTTCCACATTGAGTTATCTCCTCATCCGAGCGGCGATCGCGCCCGGGAACTTTTTCATAAGGGATCAACTGCCGGATTCGACAAGCTCGGTCACTTCCACCTTCGCCTTGGCGCCGCCGTCGTCTTTTTCCTCCGCTTCCTCCTCGTCTTCGACCAGTTCGATGCCTAGGCCCAGACTTTGGAGTTCTTTGACCAACACATAGAAGGATTCCGGCAATCCCGGCGCGCGGGCGTTCTTGCCTTTCACGATCGCTTCGTAGATGCGATTCCGTCCGACGATATCGTCCGATTTGACGGTCAAGAGTTCCTGCAGCGTATGAGCCGCGCCATAGGCTTCCAGCGCCCAAACTTCCATCTCGCCCAACCGCTGCCCGCCGAATTGCGCTTTGCCGCCCAACGGCTGCTGCGTAACCAAAGAGTAAGGTCCGATGGAGCGCGCGTGAATCTTGTCGTCTACCAAGTGGTTGAGTTTCAACATATAAATCTGGCCGACGGTTACTTCTTCCTGAAACGGATTACCCGTCCTTCCATCATAAAGAACGGACTTTCCCGTCTTGGGCAGACCCGCTTTCTCCAGAAGTTCCACGACGTCGCTCTCTTTGGCGCCGTCGAAAACTTGGGTGGCGATGTGCATTCCCAATTTTTCGATCGCCCATCCCAGGTGAGTTTCGTACACTTGGCCGACGTTCATACGGGAAGGAACGCCGAGAGGATTGAGAATAATGTCGACCGGCGTTCCGTCCGCTAGAAACGGCATATCTTCCACTGGGACGATGCGGGAGACGACGCCTTTGTTTCCGTGACGGCCCGCCATCTTGTCGCCGATGGACAGGCGCTTCTTCTTGGCGACATAGACCTTCACCATTTTCAAGACGCCGGGGGGAAGATTGTCGCCGGTTTTAATATACTCCACCTGCTTTTCGTATTGCTGGTTGATATCTTCCATCTCCTGCTGGTTGCGCATCCGGATTTTGTCGAGGACGGGATCGCCGTCGATGCTGAGATCGCGGATATCGATCTCTCCCAGTTTATTAAAATCTGTTTGCGCGATTTTCCGCCCTTTCGAGAACAAAATCTCGCCGGTCGTCGGATTGAGAACATCGCCTTTCAATTCCATTCCGATCAGCGTATTTTGCACTCTTTGCCGCCAATCATCCTGCAAATCCACGAGTTTTTTATCCCGATCGGATAGAAGGCGCTTGATGGCGCGTTCGTCTTCCGCCCGTCCGCGTCCGCCGCGCATTTTGCGGGAGAAGACCTTGACGTCGACGACGGTTCCTTCGGTTCCGGGAGAGGCTTTGAGAGAGATATCTTTTACGTCTTCCGCTCGTTTTCCGAAGATGGCGCGCAGTAATTTTTCGACGTTGGAGGTTTGCACTTTTCCTTTGGGAGAGATTTTGCCGACGAGAATGTCGCCGGGGCGCACGGGAGCGCCGATGCGGATGACGCCGTTTTCGTCCAAATTTTTCAGGGCTTCATCGCCGACATTGGGAATATCCCGCGTGATCTCCTCTTCTCCCAATTTCGTATCGCGCGCTTCCACTTTGAATTCTTCAATATGGTAACTGGTGAAAATATCTTCCTTAATCAGGCGTTCGCTTACGACGATGGCGTCTTCGTAATTCGCTCCTTCCCAGGACATGAAGGCGCAGAGAACGTTTTTCCCCAACGCCAACTCGCCCATATCCGTCGCTGGGCCGTCGGCGATGACCCATCCCTCATCCACTTTTTGGCCTTTACGCACGATCGGTTTTTGGTTCATGCAGGTGTTCTGGTTGGAACGGAAGAACTTTTGCAGCGTATAGACGTCCATATCCTTATCCGACATCTGCCTATCGGGGCGGACGACGATTTTGCTGGCGTCGACATATTCCACAAGGCCGTCCCGCTTGGCAACGACGACAACGCCGGAGTCCTTCGCCGCTTTGTATTCCACGCCCGTGCCCACCAGCGGCGCTTCCGTGCGCAGCAAAGGCACCGCCTGGCGCTGCATGTTGGAACCCATGAGAGCGCGGTTGGCGTCGTCGTGCTCCAGGAAGGGAATCAAGGAAGAGGAAATGGAGACCAACTGCATGGGGGAAACGTCCATGTAGTTGACTTGATCCGGCAACACGCGCGGAAAATTGCCGCGATAGCGAGAAAGAACGGTCTCGTTGACGAAGTGCATTTTTGCGTCCAACGGCGCATTCGCCTGGGCGATGATGCTGTTGTCTTCGTCATCGGCGGAGAGATACTCGATCTCCTTGGTTACCGTGCTGTTCTTCACTTTCCGGTAAGGCGTTTCGATGAATCCGAATTCGTTGACCTGGGCATATGTAGAAAGGCTGGAGATCAAGCCGATGTTCGGACCTTCCGGCGTTTCGATGGGGCAAACGCGGCCATAGTGAGTATGATGCACGTCGCGCACCTCGAATCCGGCCCGTTCCCGGTTCAAACCGCCGGGTCCGAGGGCGGAAAGGCGCCGTTTGTGCGTCAATTCCGAAAGCGGATTCACCTGATCCAAAAATTGGGAGAGCTGGCTGCGTCCAAAGAAATCATTGATGGCGGTGGTGATCGGCTTGGCGTTGATCAGGTTTCTCGGCATGACGTTTTCCAGGTCGAGAATGCCCATCTTTTCCCGGATCGTCCGCTCCATGCGCGCCAATCCTACCCGAATCTGATTTTCCAACAATTCGCCGATGGTTCGCACCCGGCGGTTGCCGAGGTGGTCGATGTCGTCCGACACGCCCTCGCCCCGGTTCAACAGGAGAATATGCTTGATAATCGACACGATATCTTCCGGAACGAGGGTGACCGTATCGAGATCGATGTGGGTTCCGAGTTTTTTATTCAGGCGATAGCGTCCGACGCGGGACAAATCGTAGCGGCGGGCTTTGAGAAACAGATTTTCGAATAAGGCGATGGCGTTTTTGGGAGCGGGCGGTTCGCCGGGACGCAATGTCTGATAAATTTCTCCCAAAGCGCTTTCCTTGTCCGTGGTATTGTCTTTAAGCAGCGTGTTGCGCAGGATGTTGTAATCGCGATCGTCTCCTTCGACGATGAAAATCTCACTGCAATGAAATTCGATCAATTTGTCTATTATTTCGTCAGTTAATTCCGTTCCTGCTTCTACGAGGGTGATATGGCTTTCCGGATCGACGTAATCGCGGCTGACTGTCATTCCGGCCAATTTGCCTTTCGACTTCGCCGACAATTTGATGGATTTGTGATTGACGAAAAGGCTGAGGATTTCGTCGTCGCTTTCATAACCGAAGGCGCGCAGCAGCACGGTGGAGGGCAATTTGCGCCGCCGGTCGATGATGACGGAAAGAACGTCGTTCAGATCGTTCTCGAATTCCAGCCAGGCGCCTCGATTGGGGATGATGCTTCCTTGGATCAAGCGTTGGCCGCTATGGTGCATTTCCACGTTGAACGTCGCACCGGGAGAGCGATGCAGCTGGCTGACGACCACCCGCTCGGCGCCATTGACGATAAACGTTCCGCGCGGAGTCATCAGGGGGATTTCTCCGAGGTAAATATTCTCCTCGCGGATATCGATAATTTCCGAAGCTTCTTCTTTGCCGCTCTTGACGACCAGTCTTACTTTGATCCGCAGCGGTGCGGCGAAAGTCATTCCCCGGTCAATGCACTCCGGCACGGAATATTTTGGCCGGCCCAGATTGTAGTTCACGAATTCAAGCGATGAACTATCACGGCCTTTGATGGGAAAAATGGAATAAAAAGCTTGTTGCAATCCCATCATTGCCCGGTTGTCCGGCAATTCGTCCTGTTGCAGGAAACCGTCGTACGAACGTTGCTGGGTCTCGATCAAGTCTGGCATATCGATGACCGCATGGATCTTGGCAAAGCTCTTCCTTTCCCGCCATGGACATTTATCTGCTGCTTTCGCCATTGACCTTACTCCTCCGATTGGTTTATTCTCTTAACGCATATTAAATTTTATTGTGGGGACAAATCATTTTTTCTCGTTGGGAGGTTTGGATAAGACCATGATTTTATTGCCTTTAGTTAACGATGCCCGTTTATAGTCCCCGCCGGGGGGAATGCCTGGCGGATTCCACCCGCGAATTCGGTTTCCAGAACGAAAGAGGATGACTTTTCGCATCGCGCCTCATGGATACAGGTAGGGACGAACGATAAATAGACGCAGAGACAAGTAGGTTCGCTGCGGCGCATTCCGACCGCAGGAGATAGTTAAGAAATTCGTGAATCATACGCGTATAATTGGTTTGGTAGGATTTTTGATCCCCGCTCTGGACTTTTTACCTATAGGCGACATTGTAAACTAATAATTCTATTGAAGAGATAAAAACTTGTCAAGGGGAATTTTCTATGCTGTGAATTTTCAATGCTGTCTTCACACCGTGAAAATATCAGGGTTTAACGCCATGCTATTTTAATTGGCCGACAAGGAAGAGAAATATTAATTACTATGACAACGACGGGGAAAAAAATCTTAGGCATCGGCATCCTTTCCATCTTAACGCTGAGGCTGGCCGTTTCGTTGGGACTATTGATCGACGCCAATGGATTTTACACGCTATCCGCCGACGATGTTGCGCGCGCGCGTCTTGCGCTTCTGTGGGCGCGATCCCCCTCTTTCTTCCCCGATCTCACTTGGCCTCCCCTGCCCTTCTGGCTAGGCGGCTTGTTGGAGTTGCTTTTTCATACGGGCCGTTCGAATTTATGCCTGCTTTCTATTCTTTCCTCCCTGTTCGCAATCGCCATCATCGCCGGTTTGACCCACTCTTTCCATGACGAGAATCCTTCCGAAAAGGAGATATCGGCTTATATCCCGGCATGGTTCGCCTGCGCCGCTTATGCGTTGACTCCCGCCTGGGTGTGGCTGGGAACCTGCGCCTTGGCGGAAGCCATATATATCGCGCTTTTTCTCGCGGCGCTTTTGGCTTATCGATACGCTTGGACTCGCCTTTCTTTCGGCTGGGCCGCCGTTGCCCTTTTGGCGGCCGTTTTTGCTTCCATGACCCGCCTGGAAGGGGCCGCGTTAGCGTTCATCCTATATATTTTGCTTAGCATTCGTTTTCGCCGTACGATTTTGACGCCCAAAGGAGCGGCGTTTCTGGTTGGCGGCATAGTACTCCTTTGCCTGTTTCCCGCCGCTTGGATGGTCTCCCATTCCAGCGGCGCGGGCGGCAACTTGTCCTATTTCACGCGGTTGAAAGGCGGATTTACGGCGATTTACGGGAATGCTCCTTGGCATACGACTCTGCAATTCATTCGCATCTATCTGGAATTTTCTCCCTTATACCTCTTTCTTGCTCTAGTTGGATTTTTTGTCCTGCAATCGTCTCGCGAAGAGCCATTCCTGCGCCGTCCGGCATTTATATATATCGCGCCCATCCTGCTTTATGCGGCGGCGCAATGCGCAGCGGCGGCGTTGGGTATGATGCCTACTCATAGTTTTTGGCGCTTGACAGCGCCTGTTTACGTTGCATTGTTGCCGTTAGCAGGGTATAGTTTTTTGCCTCTTTCCCGTCTTATGCCAATGCGCTATCTTCTCATCACCGTCTTGTTCTGCGTTTTTCACCAAGCCTATAAGATTCCCGAAGCGCCGATTTTCGTCAAAGAGGATCTTTTTCAAGCCGGAATCAATCTGCGCGATGCGGCGAAAGAGAGAAACGTCCCCCCGGAAAGTTTATTGATAGAAGTATTCGATTGGGAATGGATGCCTATCGCCTTTTTGGGCTGCGGCGGCGATTTCACCCGCTCTCAATTCGATCGCAACCAGAATATTTCCATAGCCTTACGCATGAACGACTCCCAAAATCCCAGCCTGTTCGCCAAATCTCTCCCCGAAATCCAGCGTATGCTGGACGCCAAAAAGGTACAAATCGCCGTTGCGCATTCGGATCGGGCGCGAAAGGCGTTGATGACGTTGGGGTGGAAAGCGGTCAAACCTGGCCGTTATATCGTCTTTTCTCGCCCCTGAATCCATCCCTATCGCATCGAGGCGGCGGCGTTATGATATTTCCATCTTCAATATTGTTAATCATGGAGAGGCAATAGATATGATTCAAGCCGTCATTTTCGATATGGATGGAGTACTCCTCGATTCCGAACCTTTCATCAGCGAAGCCGCCGTGCGCATGTTTGCGGAAAAAGGCTTCGCCGTGAAACATGAAGATTTCATTCCCTTCGTGGGAGCGGGCGAAAATCGTTTTCTCGGCGGCGTCGCCGAAAAATACGGCATCGTCCTCGATATCGAAAAAGACAAGAAGCGAACCTACGAAATTTACGGTGAAATTATCATAGGCCGCATCGAGCCGCTGCCTGGTGTTTATGAATTCTTGGGGCATTGCCGAGAGAAAGGATTGAAGATGGCCGTCGCCACCAGCGCCGACGCCATTAAATTGCATCAAAACCTGACAGAATTGAAAATCCCCCAAGAAACCTTCGACGCCTGCGTTACCGGCAGCGATGTGGAGCGCAAGAAGCCTTTTCCCGATTGCTTTCTGGCCGCAGCCGAAAAATTGGGCGTCCTTCCGGAAAATTGTCTTGTAGTAGAAGACGCCGTCAACGGCGTTAAGGCTGCCAAGGCAGCCGGATCCAAATGCTTGGCCTTGACCACCAGCTTTACGAGGGAGCAACTGTCTCAGGCCGACTGGATATCCTCCACGTTGGCCGACGCTCCCGCCGAAGCGACGGAGTGGTGATGCGGCCCCCTACCGAGGAAAAACTCTCGGCGATTGTAGGAAGAAAAGCCCTGCCGCCCCGCCGTTGAAACGACGGGCTATTTTCGTTTGCCCCTTTAAAGGGGCATTTTAAAATAGCCTTTCTAGGGATGACAATGAGCAACGGGGTGGAAAAGGCAAGACGAAGTCTGCCTTTGATAAATCCCTCAAGGGCATGCTGAGGCCTTGGTCTTGCCACCCAGCCAAAGCGACGGACTGGTGATGCGGCGGAAAACGGATATTTCTCTTCAGAACGATCGAAAATTTGAGTCAAAATTCCATGCAATTGACCATTGACAAATCCCTGGAAATCTGTTCTTATTATCCGTAAGATAAGAATTATTCTTATTTAGTTTTTTTTAACCCTGAAAAGGGCATTCGCACTGCAAGCGCCGCTCAAAAATTGGAGGTAAAGACAAATGCACGAAAAAAGCGTTGAGTTGTTGAACAAAGCCGTTTCGGACGAGTTATCCGCCGTTCATCAGTATATGTATTTCCATTTCCATTGCGACGATCAGGGGTACGATCTTTTGGCGGTTCTCTTCAAGCAGACCGCCATCGAAGAAATGCTGCATATCGAACGGCTTGCGGAACGCATCCTTTTCCTGAAAGGCGAAGTGGAGATCAAAGCCTCCGTGGAAGCGAAAAAGATACACGACGTAAAAGTCATGTTGGAATGCGCCGCCAAAATGGAAGAAGAAAGCGCGAGAGAGTATAACATTTGGGCCAACGAATGCTCGCAGAACGCCGATTCGGTTTCGAAGAAATTATTCGAAGACCTGGTCATGGACGAGGAGCGTCATTTCGATCAATACGACCAGGAAATGGAAAATCTCGCCAAATTCGGCGAGAAATACCTGGCGTTGCAATCGATCGAACGCAGCAAAAGCCGAACGGCCGGAGCGGCGAAGCCAGCCAATTGATTCGCGCACTCAATTAAATATTCTCCCCGCCGCCTTTTCATGACGGACATAGAGTTTTTTCATTTCCCCCGCTCCATTCCTCTCAACAAGCGATTGATGGAGCGGGTTTTCTATTCTATGATCGAGAAAATCGAGTCGAAGCCATTCTATGGAAAGAGAATAGAACGATGAAAACAAATAACCGAAGAGATTTTCTAAAAAAGTCGGCGGGAGCGGCGAGCCTAGGCGCCATGATAGCAGCGAATTCATGGGCGAGCGCGAATGATGCGGTACGAATCGGCGTCGTTGGCTTGAAGGGGCGGGGCGTGGATCATATCAAAAGCTTCGGCGAGCAAAAAAACGTAGAAGTCGCCGCTCTCTGCGATGTGGATGAAAAAATCCTGAACCAACGCGCGGAAGAACTCAAAGATTTCCTCAAAAATCCGGTCAAGAAATTTACCGATGTGCGCGAAATGTTGAAAGACAAGGAGATCGACGCCATTTCCATCGCCACGCCGAATCATTGGCACGCCATCATCGGCATTTGGTCCTGCCAGGCGGGCAAAGACGTTTATGTGGAAAAACCTTGCTGCCACAACCTGGCGGAAGGACAAAAACTGCTGGAGGCTTCGCGCAAGTACGACCGGATCGTGCAGCATGGAACGCAAAGCCGCTGTTCCGCCGCTATCCGTGAAGCGATCGACAACATCCGTTCCGGCGCGATCGGCGAGGTCTATTACGCCAAAGGAATCTGCTACAAATGGCGCGATACCATCGGCCATAAGCCGGAAGCGCCGGAACCTGTCGAATTCCATTACGATCTCTGGACCGGCCCGGCGAAAAAATTGCCCTTTACGGAAAACCGTTACCATTACAACTGGCATTGGCAATGGAATTACGGCAATGGGGACATCGGCAACCAAGGCGTCCACGAAATGGACGTAGCCCGATGGGGGCTGGGCGTGGAGTTGCCCAGCGCGGCGCAGGCGCTCGGCGGGCATTTCATGTTCGACGACGATCAGGAGACGCCTAACTGCCTAGTGGCTTCCTTCAAATATCCCCAAGAAAACAAGATGCTCGTCTTCGAAGTGCGCCATTGGATTACGAACGACGAAATCGATTCCAAAGACGAAAACACGGTTGGCGTGGTTTTTCTTGGTTCCAAAGGCTATATCGTGACGGATCGCTGGGGCGAGCGCTACCGCATGTATATGGGAAGAGAGCGCAAGCTGGTAAAAGAAAAGAAGGACGCGGGCAATCCCTTCGCCAATTTCATTAAGGCCGTCCGGTCGCGAAAGCGCGAAGATCAACAAGCAGAAATCCGCGAGGGCTATCTTTCCGTGGCGCACATTCACTTAGCCAATGCCGCCTATCGCGTAGAACGCACGCTGCATTTCGACGCGCAAACGCAAAAGTGCCTCAACGACGACGAAGCCAACGCCATCCTCTACGGCCAAGTCCGCTCCTACCGCGCGCCGTATTTGCTGCCGGAGGAAATTTAATCCATTAACAGCAAATTAGATATAGATCATTGATGCAAGAAGGCGCGATCATGAGAATCGAAAAATTAACGCTAAGCAATTTCAGAGGCATTCGCGACATGACGCTCGAATTTGAGCCGCATGTCAATGTACTTGTCGGCGAGAACGGCGCCGGGAAGTCGAGCATCCTCGACGCCATTGCCATTCTCCTTTCGCGGCTTATTGATCCTATTGCATCTCCTCCTAAAAGAGGCCGTTCTTTTAGTGAAAATGACATCACAATTGACGAAAAGGATACTAATAATAAGATATTTGTTAAATATAACAAAAAGGAAGTAAGTTGGAGTATAGACAAAGGGCGCAAGTTTGAGATGAAAAGAGCCATCTATAATAATGCGCAAATCAATACAATTGTAAATGATGTGTATGATGGTTTAGAAAAACATAAAGACTACTGCCTTCCACTATGCGTCTATTACAGCGTTAATAGAACCGTTCTTGATGTTCCTTTAAGGCGCACTAAACATAAATTTTTACAGATAACAGCCTACGATCAGGCATTAACAGGTCAGCGAAACGATTTCCGATTATTCTTCGAATGGTTTCGCGAGCGGGAAGACTATGAAAATGAGATCATTCGTGAGGATAGTTCCTATACCGATCCGCAACTCAAAGCCGTTAGAAACGCTATTTCCGCCTTTACCGGCTTCTCGAATATCCGCGTTCGCCGCAATCCTTTAAAAATGGAAGTTACAAAAGGAAAAAAAATTTTTAATATCCTTCAATTGTCCGATGGAGAGAAATGCCTTCTGGCGTTAATCGGAGACATGGCGCGGCGTCTAGCCATCGCAAATCCCTCATTATCCGATCCGCTTGAAGGCGAGGGCGTAGCTATGATTGACGAAATTGATCTCCATTTGCATCCTGCCTGGCAAAGAACAGTAATATCAAATTTGACGCGCACATTCCCGAATTGTCAGTTCATTCTTTCCACTCATTCGCCGCAAGTCATCAGTGATGTAAGGCCGGAATGTCTTTTTCTTTTACAACAAACAAAAAACGGCATTATCTGCGAAAAGCCGTATGAATCTTACGGTAAAAACACGGACAGAATTCTTGAGGATTTGATGGGAGTCGATGCGCGTCCTACGCATATAAAAGAACGCATCCAAAGACTTTACCGGATCATCGATAAAGGGAATTTGAAAAACGCCCGCCGCGAGATAGAAAGAATAAGAGATGAAATCGGGGAAGATCCAGAACTCGTCAGAGCCGATGTTCTCTTCAAACGCAAGGAGATCATCGGTAAATGAAATACATTGTCAAAGGAAATGAACCTGTAGAATTAACTAAGCGTAAATCTCAACTTAACACAAACCGGCGTAAACTAGGAAGAAAAAAGATAAAGGACATCATTCGAAGGGCGCTCATGAACGAGCAAGGACATATCTGTTGTTATTGCGAACGGCGTATAGTTGAAGGCGACTGCCATATCGAACATTTTCGCCCTCAAAGCGATGGCGTTGATCCTCTTGATTATTCCAATATGCTTTGCTCATGTTTGGATCAAATTGAAGAAAGGATACCTCGTCACTGCGGCTATCTCAAAGGCGATTGGTTTGATGAAGATTTGTTGATATCTCCCTTGAACAAGGATTGCGAAAACCATTTCTCCTTTACGGCAGATGGACAAATTCTTCCAAAATATGGCGACAAAGCGGCGGATGAAACGATCAAACGGCTTGGCCTAAATATTCCAAAATTGCAGGATATGAGAAAGCAGGTTATATCGCCGTTCATCGATGAAAACCTCACTGATGATGATTACATTCGTTTTGTCAATGGATATCTGAAAATGGACTCAGAAGGCCGCTTTAATCCGTTTTTTACGACGATACGATATCTGTTTGTTGAGAGATAAAATGCAGCCAAGACGAAAAGCAGATTAATGAAACGTAACTATGTTTCCCGGGGAGCCTGTCCATGACAAGCAAAGAAAGACTGCAAAACGCCTTGAATCATAAATCGGGGAAAGTTCCTATCGACTTCGGCAGTACGGCGGTTACCGGCATTCATGTCAGCCGCGTGGCGGCTCTGCGCGAATATTACGGGCTGGAAAAGCGGCTGGTGAAGGTTCATGAGCCTTATCAAATGCTGGGCTGGATCGACGACGATCTAAAAGAAGCGATGGGTATCGATGTGGACGGGATCGTCACCCGCTGCACCATCTTCGGCTTTCCCAACAAAAACTGGAAAGAATGGCGCACGCAGGAGGGTTTGGAAGTGCTCGTTTCAGAAGATTTCCAAACCGATGTGGACGAAAACGGCGATACGCTGATCTATCCGCAGGGAGACCGCAGCGTTCCGCCCAGCGGCCGGATGCCCAAAGGCGGGCATTTCTTCGACGCCATCATGCGTCAGGAGCCAATCGACGAGAGCCGCCTCGATCCGCAAGACAACCTGGAGGAATTCGGGCCGATCTCCGAGTACGATCTAGCCCATTTCGCCCGCCAGGCGCAAGAACTGGCTTGTACGCCGCGAGGAATCGCCGCTACCTTCGGAGGAACCGCATTCGGCGACATCGCCCTCGTTCCGGCGCCGTTTCTCAAGCATCCCAAAGGCGTGCGCGATATCGCCGAGTGGTATATGTCCACGGCGACGCGGCAGGATTATATTCACAAGATTTTTTGCCGCCAATGCGAAATCGCCTTAAAAAACCTGGAGAAGATTCATAACATTATAGGGGATATCGTAGACGCCGTTTTTGTTTGCGGGACGGATTTCGGGACGCAGAGTTCCACGTTTTGTTCCGAAGCGGCGTTCCGTTCGCTCTATTTTCCCTATTACAAACAGGTTAACGATTGGATTCACAAGAATACGCATTGGAAGAGTTTTAAGCATTCGTGCGGGGCGGTGGAGAAATTTATGAACGCCTTCATCGACGCGGGTTTCGACATCGTCAATCCGGTGCAATGCTCGGCGAAGGGCATGGAAGCGGAAGGCTTGAAGGCGAAATACGGCGACCGGTTGACGTTTTGGGGCGGAGGCGTGGATACGCAGAAAGACCTGCCCTTCGGGACGCCGCAACAAGTGCGAGAGCAGGTTTTGCGCCGCTGCGAGGTCTTTTCCCAAAACGGCGGCTTCGTTTTCAATAGCGTGCATAATATCCAAGCCAATACGCCGGTGGAAAACATCGTCGCCATGATTGGCGCCGTACATGAATTCAATGGGGAGAAATGACAATGGATAAGAAGTTAGGATTTACATTGATCGAGTTATTAATCGTCGTGGCGATTATCGGCATATTGGCGGCTATCGCCGTTCCCAATTTTCTCAACGCCCAAATCCGCGCTAAGGTATCCGTGGTTCTCTCGGAAGAACGAGGGCTTTGCGAGGCTTATCTGCTTTACCGTTTGGACAATTCCAGCTATCCGCCGCATATCGACGGGCATCCCGCGCAGCACCACTTCGTTACGACGCCCATCGCTTATTATTCCCGTTCTGTATTCGATCCTTTCCAGGCCAAATTGACGGAGCGCGAGATTCCCGTCATACGCAATACGCGCAATCAATACCATATGGAACCGGCGACTCTACTCTACGACTGGTTCCAAAGTACGAAGACGCGCTATTCGAATTTTTGGCCGCAATTGAATCGATCCGCCTACGCCGCGCAATCTATGGGGCCGGGCAAGACCTGGATTTCCAACGAACTCTACGACGCGAGCAATGGAACGTCTAGCATTGGGATCATCTATACGCTGGCGGAGGGAGACCAGAAAAAGTATTAATTCGCCTGCGCCGATAATCATCCATGAAAAAAACCATCTCCTTTCAAACGAAGCATCTTCTCCTTGACGGCGGCGAGATTATTCCCGCGTTGGTTCGATGCGCGCCGGGGGAGCCGATGGATATCGTCCCCGGACAACCCGGCGGCGCCGATATTCAATTGCCGGATCCTATTCATATCGCCCTAGCCCGCGCCGATACGCACGTTCACTTCCGGGAAAGTTACATTCCCTCGCGGGAGGAATTCGAAAACGATCCTTATCGCAACGCGGCGCAGACCTATGAACAACTGCTGGAAGCCATCCGGGCGGCCAATACGTATTACGACGTCCGGCGCGGATCGCTTGCGGCGTTGAAGGGGGGCGTTTGGTTGGCGGGCGCGATGGGGAACACGCCGTGGGCGCCGCTGGGACGCGAACGTTGGGAAAAAACTCAACGGCATTATCAACAGCAGGCGTTAATCTATATGCACGTCTGGCCGCGCATGGAACCGGGCGTTCCTCCCATCGAAGGACAGGAGGAGAAGGATTTCGGTTCGACATTCGGCGGATCGGGGATCAACGGCGAACAACGGCGGCGCATGTATTTGGAGAGAAAAGGCGGGATGGTCTCCTATCATAACGACCAGCCGCGAGAAGAGATGACCATCGATGAGTTTCAGCATCAATACCATCCTCCCGCCATTTTGCTGCATCATTTGTATTACGACGGCGAGACAGTGCTGGCGGCGCAACGGACGGCGCTCGCTCTCGCTAGAGAGGCGGAGCTTTCGCGGCTGCATACGCGGCATATTCCTACGGGAGCGGCGTTGGAGATGATTTTGGGGGCCCGGCGGGAAGAGACGATGGACTTGCCCGCCGAAGTGGGATTGGATTATCTCTATTTCAACCGGGATATGCTATTGAATAGAAATACCAGTTCCTTCAATTTCCGCCGTCCAGCGCTGCCTTCCCAAGCCGATCAGGCGGGATTGATCGAATTGACCCGCGAATGCGCGCGGCGGCGCGATCCCCGAACTTTCATCGGCTCCGACCAGGCGCCGCATCCGCGCAAAGCCAAAGCGCCGCTTCCTAACGGGCTGCCTGGCAGTCCGGGAACCCGCGTTTTGGCCATAAGCCACCAGATTCATACGCATCTTATCAAGCATTGCAGCTATACTTTCGCGGATATCGATTGGCTTACGGCCATCACTCCTGCGAAATACATTGCCCAATACCGTCCGTTTCCCTTCCCCATTGGAACCATGGCGAATGGAGCGATGGCGAATTTGGTTATATTCGATCCCGATGTTAGACATGTTGTCGATGAGGAGAAATACCGAAAGGAGTTGCGCGATCCCGAATATCAATCGGCCTACCGCGACGAGACGCTATTCGGGGAAGTGCTCTATACCGTCGTCAACGGAGTTATCTATGACGTGCGCGGGGAGATTGTTCCGCTAAATGCGGAGTGGGGAGAAATGGCATTGTCCTCCATACAATCGCCTTAATTACGATTTGAGCGATTTCAGAAAATCGTCAGCATTATCAAAAGGGCCATAAGTACGGCCTTCTTCGGCATCTTTCAAGCCGCGTTGGATTGACGCTTTGATCTCAGGATTGTATTCCAAAGTATTTTCCTCTTCTGGAGACAGAATGATTTTTCCATCTTCCACATCCACGTTTAAAATATCTCCCGTCTCTAAGCGAAGCCGGATTACGACTTCTTGGGGAAGAGCAATTTGGGCATCTTCGCGAATGATCGTCTGAGGCATGACAATCTCCCTTTATAATCTATTTTCATCAATAAATTATACTCATAACCCCCGAAAATTTGAATAACTCATGTTACGCGCGATTAAAAACATGAGGGAGTGATTTGTTAGCCCCTGTCATGCTGCTTGATGTTTTGCTATTAGTTCTCGTATCTTTGGAACCAACTCGATTGGAACTTCCATGACCGTCTGTCCATTCGCTTCAAATGCCGCTTCGTCCTCAGCGACCGCTTCATCCTCAGACTGCGATTCATAATGAGCTAGTATTCCTTTTACACGTTCAGCATCCCAACCTGGCGAGAATTCACTTTGCTTCATTTCTTTTTCCTCCTTCGACGACGATAGGCAATTAATGGCTTTCCACGTAGTTCATAAGCTGTGATTACAAACACGCTATTTAGTTCCGGATCAGGAACATAAATTACCCTGAGATAACGTCCCCCTGCCGTTTTACCCAAGGCGACTCGCGATCCTTCCCGCCCTGCCCGATCTTCCTCCGGATTATTAAGAACCTCTTCAACCTCTGCTTCCTTAACATCGTGCCCATAAATATGAAATAGCTCAGATTCAGGGTCGATGTAATAACGGATTTTCAATTCAATTATACCACCTTTTCTTTCATAATTTTACAGCCTAACCATGGTTAAATAGATTCTTCATGACGCCTTTGAGCCGCGACATCGCGGTATAAGCCCCCTCCGCCGAAGTCCGCACTTTTCGAATTAGGCCTCATCGGTGATATTATCCCAGCGAACGCCCAACTTCCTCGCCGCGTATCCGATTTCATTGAGGCAATCACCGTAGGCCATCAGCCAATGGGAATCGCGGACTTCATTGAGGAGTTTTTTCCAATTCCCTTGAATGCGCACATCCTGCTGGGAGCGGCAGATGGGAAGGAAGGGATTGTCTTCGACGTTGCCGCGCATTCCCACCCAACGGCCTTTAGTATATTCGGGATCGATGAACGTTACTTGCTGGCCGATGGGGATTTCCACTTTGGGAGCGGCGCCGTAGTCCGATTCTTCGTGCGTCAGAATGCGCACGGGTTCGTAACGATCGCCGTTCATGCGCCGGGGGGCGGAGCAATGGGCGCAGGTAACGACGCCTTTGTGGGGGAAGGTGGAGTTGTGCAGAAAAACCGGCGCATTGACGATATGGCGCATGAGCACTCCAGCAGGAATCACAACGAAGTCCGACTCGCAAAAGGCGAGCAATCCCTCGTCGTTGAGGAGGCTCAGCGAGAGGCAAGCCGTAGTTTTCGCCATGGGAATGATTGTGCTCATACATTCCTTGATGGTAAAAGCGGGCG
Source organism: Candidatus Omnitrophota bacterium (assembly GCA_040755155.1). Taxonomy (NCBI): domain Bacteria; kingdom Pseudomonadati; phylum Candidatus Omnitrophota; species Candidatus Omnitrophota bacterium. The sequence goes on from JBFMBP010000071.1 coordinate 24,973, forward strand.
CGTTGTTTTCCAGCATGAGTTCCTTAAATAATTCATAAAGAACGAAGGCGTTGACGACGAACGATTTGCCGGTTTCCAGCGAAACGCCCGACATCGCCAAGTATTGGCTGGCCTGTTTTTCGGCTTTGGCCATGCGCGCATTGTCAGCGAGCGCCTGCCGGATGCGAGGCTCGATGGCGCTGTAGCCGATCTCGATGATATTCATCCCCCATTGCTTGCGGGCGATTTCGGGGGCGTCGGCGGCGTATTTTCCCCAAACGCCGCCCAGAGCGACGATGGCGCTGTTCTTTAAATTCTTGACGCCATAAAGCGCCCGCAGCCGCCATAGAACATCATCGTAATCGTCCACTACCACGTCATCGACGTGCGTTTTTCCCAAGCGGGGCGGCTCTTGATTCGGTTGCTCCTTATCAGTTTGCAGATAAACCGCGCTGAGCGCTTCGTACCAATAATAGACGGGGCCGGAGCGATGGCGGACAAAAATAAGCGCGTCGCGATCGGGCGCCACGCACGCTTGCAACAGGCGTCCCGAACCGGATGCGGGATAGAGCAGTACGGCGTCGAACTCGCCCATCAGAATGGCGGCGGTCTCTTCGGGAGTTTTCGCTTTTTGAACCGGCGCCAACTCTATAGGAAATTCCGCTTTCGACTTCAAGACTTGCAGTTCTTTGGCGATGCGTTCCACTTCTTCGGCGGCGGAAGCGTCGCTCAACACGCCGCCCCACGAGCGCCATGAGGTCATCTCTCGAGGCTGGGGAGACGCATACATCAGAATCGGCTGGATTCGCAACGGCTTGCCCCACGTCAAGAAACGCTCGCCGGGATTCCAATCGCTGAGAAACCATGCGGGGGGCGTTTGATCGGCGCCGAGCGCTTGTAAAGGAGATGCGTTCGCCGCGCCCAACGCAGCAGCGAAGCTTGCGCCGTTGCGGATAAACGAGCGCCGGGAATGGGCGATATGAAACGGAGACGATGAGTCGCCGCATTGGCAGCAACCGCCGATTTTATGATTGTTCATTTTATTTCTCCCTAAAGAAGATCATTTCGATAGAATCTATTTATCTATTCTTGCCGCAGTATATAGAATAAACTAATCAATATCAATAAAATTATGCTCTCATGTTACGCGCAAGAATAAGTTGGAGAAATCTATTATGATCGCCGTTTTGAATCATGAAAGCACAAAATAAAAATAAAAAAGAAAATCACGAAAAAAACAATTGGCGTAAGGGATCGCTCCATGAAAAAGTTTTTTCCGTGGAAACCTAAAGAATCTGTGATTCGAAAATTTCGTGGAATTCGAACCTTTTCGTGGATTCGTGATTCAATAACGCAAAAAAAAGATATCCTCTCTGCTCTTTTGAAAGGTTCTTCCAATTGGCGACGGAATACCAACGCTGAAAGTGAAAGAACATTGACTGCGTAACATGAGTTATGATAACGCCTAAAAGAAACGCTATAAACAAAATCGATCCACATATGACGAACATTCCAAAACCGCCCCGGATTCTTATCGCTGACGATCAAGCGGACGTGCTGACCGCTTTGCGCCTTTTGTTGAAGAGCGAGGGTTTTTCCATCCACGAGGCGCAATCGCCGCAAGCGGCTTTGAAGGCAGCGGAAGAAGAGGATTTCGACGTCGTCCTGATGGACATGAACTATACGCGCGACACCACCTCCGGCGAGGAGGGCTTAGACTTGCTGCGGCGGCTGCGCGAGTTGGACGACGCCCTTTCCGTGGTGGTCATTACCGGCTGGGGCAGCATCGAACTGGCGGTGGAGGCGATGAAGCGCGGGGCGCGCGATTTCATCCAGAAGCCATGGGAGAATGCGCGGCTGCTCACCGTTCTCCGGACGCAAACGGAATTGAGCCGCGCTTTGCGCGATGGTAAGCGCCTGCAAGCCGTTAACCAGGCGCTGGGCGGCGAGAAGAGTTCCGATATGATCGCCATGTCGCCCGCTATGAAGACGGTATTGGAAATCATGGAGCGCGTCGCGCCTACCGACGTCCATGTATTGATTCTCGGCGAAAACGGGACGGGCAAGGGCGTCGCCGCCAGGGCGCTTCACGCCGCATCGAGACGCGCCGACAAGCCGTTGATTACGGTCAACGCCGGCGGGCTTTCTCAGGGCGTGTTCGCCAGCGAGTTGTTCGGCCATGTCAAGGGAGCGTTTACCGACGCCAAATGCGACCGGGCGGGGCGATTCGAACTAGCCGACGGAGGCACTATCTTTTTGGATGAAATCGCCAATATTCCCCTTAGCGAGCAAGCCAAACTGCTGCGGGTTCTGGAAACGGGCGAGTTCGAGCGAGTTGGTTCGTCAAAAACCCGGCGCGTTGATGTCCGCATTCTTTCCGCCACTAACGCCAATTTGCAGGCTGAGGCGGACGCGGGCCGCTTCCGGCAGGATTTGCTATTTCGCCTGAATACGGTGGAAATCGAACTGCCGCCGCTGCGGGAGCGGCCTGAAGATATTCACGCGCTGGCGCTGCATTTTCTCAAACGCTACTCCCAACGCTACCGCAAGCATATTGCGCATATTCAAGACGATGCGCTGGAACTATTGCAAACGTACCGCTGGCCGGGAAACGTCCGCGAATTGGATCACGCCATCGAACGCGCGGTATTGATGGCGAAGAAGAGTTTTATTCAAATCGGCGATTTATCCTTACGCGCCGAAGGCGGAAGCGAGCACAGTCTGATGGACATGAGTTTGGAAGAAGTCGAATGCTTTTTGATAAAAAAAACGATGGCGCGGCATAGCGGCAACGTCAGCCACACCGCTAAGGCGCTGGGCATGAGCCGTCCGGCGCTGTATCGCCGATTGGAAAAGTATGGCTTTTGAAGATTCCATCTATTCTCAAAAATCCACTAGCCGCCCGCACAATCCAAGCGCGAAGCGGCGCATGCCCTACGAAACGCGCCTTTTGCTGCTGGCGCTGGGCGCGGGGCTTCCCGGCTCGGCGTTTTCCCTGATTCTGATTTGGACGGGCGGTTACAGCCTCAAGGTGGAATTGACCGTCACGCTGTTTGTGATTCTCTTTTGGTTCGGATTCGCGCTGGCGGCGCAAGAGAGCATTGTTACGACGCTGCGCACTTTATCCAATCTGTTGGCCGCTTTTCACGAAGGCGATTACTCCCTGCGCGCCATTCAAGGAAGTTGCGACGACGTTTTGCGCGAGGTAGCCTCGGAAATCAACGTACTCGGCAACGTGCTGCGCCAGCAGCGTTTAAGCGCCGTCGAAGCCGCCTCCTTGCTGCGCAAAGTGATGGACGAAATCGACGTGGCGGTAATGGCGTTCGACGAGGATTCCAAACTGCGCCTGGTCAATCAAAGAGCGCAACAGCTGCTGAACAAGCCCGTGGAAGCGTTGTTGGGACGCACATCCGATGAATTAGGAGCGGCGAAAACGTTGGAAGGCGAAGCGCCGCGCCTCATCGAACTATCCATGCCCGGCGCCGTTGGACGCTGGGAATTGCGGCGCGGAGAGTTTCGTTTGCAGGGGAAGCCGCATCGGCTGATCGTGCTCTCCGATCTCACCCGCGCTCTGCGCGAGGAAGAGCGGCAAGCGTGGAAGCGGCTAGTGCAGGTGCTGCGCCATGAGATCAACAACTCCCTGGCGCCGATTCATTCGCTGGCCGACAGCCTGCGCGCGCTCATGGCTCGCGAGAGGCGTCCGGAGGATTGGGAAGAAGACTTGCGGCAAGGGCTTGACGTGATCCGCGACCGTTCCGAAGGTCTCAACCGCTTCATGGCCTCCTACAGCCGTCTGACCAAATTGCCCAAACCGCGTTTTACGCCCGTGGATGTGGCGGAATGGGCGCAGCGGGCGGTCAACCTCGAACCCCATCCCGCCGTCGTTATCGATCCCGGCCCGCCGGTTCTCATCTTGGCGGATAAAGATCAACTCGATCAGGCTTTGATTAACCTCATCAAAAACGCGGTGGAAGCGGTTCAAGAGGCGGAGGGCAGAGTACGCCTCACCTGGTCGGTTCTTGCCAAGCCTTCGCCTCATGTGGAAATCATCGTGGAAGACGAGGGGAGCGGCATATTGAATCCCGAAAATCTATTCGTTCCCTTCTTTACCACGAAGCCGCAGGGATCGGGTTTAGGGCTTATGATCAGCCGCCAGATCGCCGAAGCCCACAACGGCGCCTTGACGCTCGAAAACCGCCGCGGCCGTTCCGGCTGCATCGCCCGGCTGCGTCTGCCGATCCAGAGATAAAAGTTAATGATGAGTGATGAATGAAAAGCCCTGCCGCCCTGCCGTTAAAACGGCTAGTGTTGTTTGCCCCTTTAAAGGGGCATTTGATAATAGCCTTTCAAGGCTGGGATGACGACTTGCCCCTGCCGCCCCGTTTTTTAAGCGCATTTATTTTTCATCATTCATCATTCATCATTCATCATTCATCATTCATCATTCATCATTCCTCATTCCTCATTCCTCATTCATCATTTAAAAAAGTTTTTCTTCGTGAAATCCAAATCATCCATGAAATCCGCGATTCAAAAAAGCGGCAAGAGAAAAGTTAAGGTACTGTTCATGAACGTTTCATTAACTTGTGAGTAAAGACTATTGCAGAGGGAGTGGGGATGGAATTGCTTACCATGAGAGGCTAATAGAAAAAAAACAATTATCTCATCCCCTTCCCATTCTTTTATCCTTTCCTTTTTTCTACAATGAATTGCCGATGCAATTTTTTCATTACTTTCAAAACGAAGAAAGGACAAAAACGTGAAAATCAAGTTCGGTTTAGCGCTGCTCATATCGATTGGCTGCGTTTGCGCGCCCGCTTGGACGGCAACCAGCAATACCGGCAACAATCCCGCCTTCTTGATTATGGATATCGTTTCCAATACTTATGCCAATATGTCGCCGAATACGCTTGATGTGGGCGTCGATATTGGCGCCGACGGAACATATGACTATTGGATGTCGGAAGATCCCTTTCAAGTCAAGATCGACAATGTAAAAGGGACCTCCAGCCAAGTCGCGCCCGACGCTTGGAGAACCGTAATCGTCAATCTGGATCGATATGCCGGGCAAAAGGCCAAAATCAAAATCGTCGACAACAGCGATAAGTCTTTCATCGCCGTCAACTCCATCCGGCTGAACTTCGCCGATGGCAAGATGGTCGAAAACGGCGTCCCCAACGGCTTCTTTGAAGACGCGGCGGCGCTCGCTCATTGGACGGTTAACGGCAGCTTGTCCGCCGCCGATTTGTTGAAAACTGACGCGGGCTTGAACAATACCGCTTATGGAACCCATTTTATACAAACCACGATTGCGGGAACCGCGACGCTCGAATCGGAAGCGTTCGAATTGACGCCCATCAGCAGCTTCATTTACGGCGTATTCGGCGGTCCGGCTTCCTCCCATTTCGATAAAGCGGGAGCGTACGGCGATAGCGATAACGGAATTATGGTTTATGTCGACCTGGGAACCGCCAGCAGCGATCCCAATGGCAAATACGTCGAGGGCGAGGATATTCCATTGTACGGATTTTTGTTCCGCGGTCCCGACGACGCGATGGAGAGCGCCATCATCAATACCACCGGCTATGAAGGACGCCGCGCCCAGTTCGTCGTCGCCGACCTGTCGGAAGCCAAAGCCGTCAGTTTCGACGCCATCCGCTTGAATTGGGATAACCAGGCGATCCGCAATGGCGGCTTCGAAGAAGGATTCGAGACCGGCGTTCCCGATGGCTTCGACGGAACCAACGTACGCGGATTGGCCGAATATCCTGGCGGAAAAGTTCCCGGATGGACGCAAAATCATATTACCGTTGCGGGAAAGAATTTCGACGCCCAATCCACATTCACCTTCTTCGGAATGCCGGCGGGCAGCTATACCAAATCGGGTTACGTCTGGGTCGGCTCCGGCAGTTTCGATTTCGGATCGTCGGATGCGGGTACTCAAGCCGGGATCGAACTGCGATCCGATGTTTTCACCATTCAATCGCTGCCCAGCGCCGATTCGAGCGTTTTCATGTCGTTCAATTCCGGCCAGGCATCCAGCCGCATCGAACAATTCGGCGTCGATTCTCAGGATTGGACGAGAAGCGCGGTGCAATTGCATGTGGATATGGATGGAGACGGCGCATTCGACGGCGCCAACGATTTCATCTATTCCAACCAAAACCAGGGCATATCCTGGGCGGGCGAGTTGAAAGGCGAAGTGGATGTGTGGCATTATCCCGAATACCGGTTTTATATCGGCGGCGAACAACAAGGAAAACAAGCATACATCTACGTCGAAGAGACCATGACCGGCGGTTGGGCGTGGATGGCGGTGGACGACTTTTATTTCTGGAACGGGACGGAAGCGGCGCTGGCGTTTCCCAATTCCGATTTCGAAATGGGAGATATGACGAACTGGACCGAAGAGTTATTAACGAATGGATTTCCCAGCTGGCTGGCTTCCAATGCGCCGACGGGAAATCCCGCCGATCCGGCGCTGCATACGGCGCTGAACAACATTTCCAGTTGGGTGGATGGCAATTGGTCCGCCGACTCGGCGCCTAATGAGTTGGGCGATGGAGACAATCAACGGGGCCGTTTATGGTCGCATAATTTCACAATCCCCTCGCTGAAAATATCGAACGTTGGCGATTGGTCGGTATACGGCGAATAAAGCGCATTCCTAATAGATACGATTGTGAAGAAAACCCCTTTCGCCTTGCGCGAAGGGGGTTTTCGTTTATGGGGATGTTGAATAATACGGGATCGTCATCACACGATTCAATGGCGGCGAGGCGATCGTTTGAGGAGAACGATTTAACCAATAGACAGTAATATCGTCGATCGAATCCACATCGCCGAATCCGAAATGCAGGATGGAAGAATTTTGCGACAAGTAGCCGGAACCTCCATCCACCATGCGCGTCCATTTCCGGTCGCCCTTTCGTGCCACGATCCGCGCACCGTAGGATTGTGCGGAATGGGTTTGCAACTTCACTTGCAGCCAATTCCCTCGAGAAGAAATGTTTTCCAAAAGCATCGGTGAATCGTCGATGCAATTAACGACGATATCCATATCGCCATCTCCGTCGTAATCCAACAAAGCCGATCCACGTCCCGCTATGGCTCGCGTTACGGACGAGACCGCCTGCGCGCTTAGTTCCAATTTGCTTCCCGTATTGCGATAAATGGAAACGCCTTGCTGATAATGGCGGCCAAGATGCAACTCTTCCACTTGCGGATACGTATGACCGTTGACGGTATAGTAATCCAACCATCCGTCGGCCTCGAAATCGCAAAAACCAACGCCCCACGTAGTTAACAACCGCGTTGCGCCGATCAGTCCCATCGGGCCGCTCCGTTCGCGAAACTCGCCTTGGCCCGAATTGACGAACAAAACGTCGTATTCGTTCTCGTAAGAGGTGACCATGATATCGAACAAGCCGTCGTTGTTCATATCGCTAATCGCCACGCCCATGCTAGCGCCATCCTGCCCGTTTTCGCAAACGGCGGCGCCCGAAGGAAAACTATAATCTTCGAAATGGCCATGCCCGTCATTGCGCAAAACGTGGTTGAACGTCGAATCGTTGGCCACGTAGAGATCGAGGTCGCCGTCGAGGTCCATATCGAAAAACGAAGCGCCCATCGCGCGGCCTTCGGAAACGTTGATTCCCGCCTCTTTACCCGCCTCGCGAAAATGTCCGGTTCCATCGTTGAGATAAAGCAAATCCGGTTCGGCGCGAAAAGACATCGGCCCCATCATGACTTTTAGACCATGATAATTGGCGCGCAAATCGCCGTCCCGTTGGGGATCGAAATCCACATAATTCCCCACAAACAAATCCAAATCGTCGTCTCCGTCCACATCGCCGAACGCCGCCGCCGCCGCGTATCCATCCTGCTTCAATCCCGCCGCTTCCGTAGTTTCGGAAAACGTTCCATCCCCGTTATTATGGTAAAAAACATGGTCGCCAAAGTTTCCTACGAATAAATCGAGCCATCCGTCGTTATCCGCATCGCCGAATACCGCGCACATTCCATATCCTTCGTCGCCGACGCCAGCCTTTTCCGTTACGTCCGCAAATACGCCGCCGTCATTGCGATAGAGCGCGTTGCGGCAGTTTGGGTCTGGAGCGTCGAGCAGCGGGCGTCCATTGACGAAATAAATATCTTCGTCTCCATCGTTGTCGTAATCGCCGACGACAACGCCCGAACCCATCGCATCCACAATCCATCGCTTGTCCAGATTGCCCAACCGATGATGGAAACCAAGCAAACCGGCTTTTTCTGTCCGATCCTCAAAGCGGATAAATGGAATATCCGCATTCGTAGAGCTGGCATTGGAACTCTGGTTTTGACTTGAAGACGCTGCCTCCGGCGCAAGATTCAACATGGCTTTCTGCAGCGATTGGAAATGGGGAGAATCCGCGAATGTCTTTCCATACTCTTGCAGGATCGTCCGGCATTCGCCGTAGCGTTTCATAACGAACAACGTCCAAGCTTTCAAGCCTTGGAATTCGGCGGAGGCTTGAATTTCCGATTCGTGAATATCATTCAACAATTCCAACGCGCCTGCAGCGTCTTTTCGATTGAAGCGCAATTGACCCAGCAGCAATTTCAAGTGGTCTTCAGCCAGATTTTTCTTCAGCAATTCTTCCAGATATTGTTTCGCCAAATCTTCCCGTTCCACCGTAACCAATTCCTGCGCCAACTCTTCGCTGGCGGCGGGGTTGATCTCGAAAGCGTGTTCGAAGGAGTAGCGCAGGCGGTTGTATTTATTCGGATCCCATAGCCGTGTGCGCTCAAGAATCCTTTGCATTTTGTCAAAGTCATTCTTTCTTTTCAATCGAGAGAGGGGAGTTCTTAGGGCGCTGTAGGCTTCGCGAAAAAAGGGATAGGCGCGAACCGCGCTTTGCAGATAACGAACCGCCTCCTCATCCTGGCCTTCCTGGCTTTCCAATTTTCCCAGTTCGTATAATGCCTGGAAATGATCCAGCCGCCGATCGATAACTTTCATTAATGCCGACCGCGCGGCGTCAATTTTCCCTTCTTGCGCGAGAATGCTTCCTAATAGAAACGTCGCGTCCGCATTATCGGGATCATTGGCGAGAATGCGGTCGATGCGCCGCTTGGCTTCTTCCAATTTTCCCGAAGTGCGAGCTATAGCCGCGCATTTGTACAGCAACGAAGGATCGCGGGGGGAAGCGTCCATAGCTTTCTGGCTCCATTTCATGGCGGATTCGACATCTCCCGCCCGCCAGCAAGCCTGCGAAAGAAAAAAGAGAAAATCGCCATCGCCGCCGGTTCTTTGCGCCAGCAATTCCAGGAAAGGAATCCATTCGCCCTGCGGAGACAATTGTTTCATGGCCTTTTCGAAACGGGAGCGCGTTTCGGCGGATAAGGGATCGGGAATATTATTCAACCCTTCGATCGCCTGGTCCGGATATCTTTTCTGAAGGGCGTCAACGATTCGTTCAACGGGATCGGGAATGGAAGTCATTACGACAAATCCTATGGCCGAGATGAGCCATTGAGCGGCGATCATTTGTTTTTCCTAACGCAATGGGGCTAATGAAATAAAGCCTTTTCTAAAAAACGCCTAACAATAACGCCGATGGCTTCCCCTCATTCGAATGAGAACGAATCCATCTTCAACCAGAACATTCACGAGCCAGCAGGCGGTTTATCCTTTCGGGGCGCGGGTTATAGGTTGACTATTACATAAGGGGAAGTCAATTCGACGACGCCCTGAGAGAGATCGATGGGGACGGGCTGGCCGGTTACCTTCATATCCGCAATGTACATCGCGATGACATCCTTAATATTCGCAAGAGCTTCTTCATAGGTACGCCCCCATGTTCTGCAACCTTGGAGAGCCTTGCAAGAGACGCGATAGGCTTTGCGTCCATCTTCAAAGCAATCCTCTTCGATAACGACGGGAAAAGCGTATGTTTTCATGATAGAACCTCTCCTCTATTATCCATGATGGACGAAAAAAGAAAAACCCCGGATGAAAACTTCTTCCGGGGCGTTTTTTTCTTTACACGCTCACTCAAGAATCCAAATGTTTTGAGTTTTGATTCATAAGTCTTTGTTTTACAAGTAGCTGGCGAAGGGACTCGAACCCTTGACCTGCTGATTACAAATCAGCTGCTCTACCGGCTGAGCTACGCCAGCGCTACTTGTTTATATCCTTCACTATTATTCTTTGTTAATCGGTTTGTTGTTCGTTTATTATATCATCTCTAGTTATTTGTCAATTATCCGAAAAAGGTTTAGCTATACAATTTTATTCTTTCGTTCCGAAAAGAATCATGCGCTGGCTATCGGGGCTGAATTCTTCTCCCAAGAAGGAGCCGTGAACGCCTTGGAGGTGTAAATTGGCGGATTCCAGCATTTCCTTCATCTCGTCCAGCGTATACAAACGCACCGATTCGAAATAGCGGTGGTCTTTTCCGCCCCAATTTTCGATGACGATCTCTTTTTCGATTCGTTCTCCGTCTTCGGAAAGGAACCTGCGTTCCTTGATGACGTAATCGCCGTATTTTTTCTCCGTTTCCGGCTCCAGCGTCCGGCGAACGCAATCCGGATTGAGATAATCGAGAAGAAACATGCCTCCGTGAACCAAGACGCGGGCGGCTTCATGAAGGACGCTGATATTCTCTACGTTGGTTTTAAAGTAACCAAAGGACGTAAAAAACGAGAGCCATGCGTCGAAGCTATCGCCGGGAAAAGGCAGAAGCCTCATATCGGCGCGCAGATAATGGGCTGACGGCGATTCTGCAATCGACTGGCGCAGCAACGGATAGGAGTAGTCAACGCCGAAGACGCGGCCATATCCCGCTTTGCGCAGGGCGCGGCAATGCCGTCCGTTGCCGCAGCATAAATCTAAAATGCGATGGCTGGGGCGCAGGGGAAGGAACGCAAGCGCCGCTTGAATTTCTTTGTCTGCCCCGCTGTCATCGCGATGGGCGTATACGTCCAGATAGATATGGTTGAACCATTCGCGCCACCAAGCGTCCGGCGCAAAGTGTTTCTTCGTTTTTTCCGGCATCGCGACCTAAAAAGTTCTAACGAGCGAATTGCTTTTTACGGTATTATTCCGTATTTCCTATGGAAACGGAAGTATCGATCGACAGCGCCGATTCGAACCGTTCAAAGATGGCTTCTTAAAGAAAGAGACGCCGGCGGGCGAAGGGGAACTTGATTGTTGGGGCGGGTTGTCTTAAGTTACTCATGTTACGCAGATAATATATTTTTGCCTAATGCGGGTAAAGCAGGCGTCCCGCCTGCAGCAACAAAACAGGCGAGACGCCTGTTTTACCCTTTATATTCCTTGGCGGCTTTTTTATTACGTTTTTGAATCACGAAATTACGAAAAGGCTCGAAATTCACGAAATATTCGAATCACATATAGCGCGGATTCCTTGCTCCAACCTTTTTTTCTTTTTTTTGTGTTTTTCTTTTTCCTTTCGCGCTTTCGTGATTCAATACGATAAGCAAAATAAGTCTATCATGTTTTTTATCCTAAGTAACATGATTTAATTTAGAGCGTTCATTCCATTTATACGGCGAATACTATTACGAAAAAATATAAACACGCGAGGCGACGATTATGAAAAAAATTAGAGTGGGAATGATTGGCGCGGGCTTCATCAGCCATTTTCAATCCGTAGCGATGGAACAAGTCCGAACGATGGAGTTGACCGGCATCACTTCCCTTAAAGGCGCGGAGGAATTGTCCAAGTCCGCTCAGGAGCGCGGCTTGGGACCGGCGACCGTTTATCCCAACGTGACGGAATTGGCGAAAAACGTGGACGCCGTCGCTATTTATTGCCCTAATTACATTCGGATTCAGATTATGGAGGAGATCGTCGCCGCCGTAAAAGCAGGCGCGGAATTGAAAGGGATCATTTGCGAAAAGCCGTTAGGACGCAATGTCGCAGAAGCAAGACGGCTGGTGGCATTGGGGAAAGAGGCGGGCGTTCCTACGGCTTATTTTGAGAATCAACTACAAATGAAGCCCATTAAATCGCAGATGAAGCAATTGGCTCCCCAAATGAAGACGATGGGGCCGATGAGTTTGACCCGTTCATCGGAAGAGCATGGCGGACCGCATGAAGGCTGGTTTTGGGACCCCACCCGCCAAGGCGGCGGCGTTTTGAGCGATATGGGCTGCCATAGCATCGCCGTAGGTTGGTATGTCCTTACGCCGTTGGGCAAGCCGGTTACCTTCATGAAACCGCAATCGGTCAGCTGCGAGACGGCGCTGTTGAAATGGGGATTACCCTATTGGCGGGAAAAACTGCTCAAGGATCGCGGCGTGGATTATACGAAAACTCCGGCGGAAGATTTTACCACAGGCATGGTCACCTATAAAAATCCCGAAACCGGCCAGATCGTAAAAGCCCAGTTCACGAATTCCTGGATGTTCGAAAAACAAGGTCTACGACTCTTCATGGACGGCATGGGGCCGGGCTACGCCTTCGAAGTCAATACGTTGATTTCGCCGCTCAGTATATTCATCGGGGATGCGGCGGCGGAAGCGGTCGCCGATTCGGAACTGGCGTTGGAGAAAGCCACCGCCAGCCGAGGGCTGCTCGCCGTACAGCACAACGAAGCGGACCTTTACGGCTATACGGACGAAAACGTCGATGCGGCTAACGCCTTTCTGCAGGGGAAGGACGCTTTTCTCAACTTGGAGTACGGCCTGGAAATCACGAAACTGGTCATGGCGGCCTACATGTCGGCGGAGAAGAAGAAGACGATCGACCTGACAGATCCGAACGTTCAAAAGGAATTGGAAACCTATATTCCCGCCATTCAACAAGGCAAAGGCGGCGACGTATTGCCGATGATTTGATGAATCGAAATAATATTTTCTTCGGGAAAAAGAGAGACGGATGTTAGGAACGACGAACATCGAGTCTCTCTTTTTTTTATAAAGTCGTTTATAATTGTTGCAAAATATTTCAAAAACATTCTTCAAACTATATTCGAGGGAAAATCATGGAACAAGAATCCAATGTTCTCAGCGAATACAATATCTCGTTTTTGGAGCATTTGGACGAAGGCGTCTATTTCGTAGACCGCAACCGGCAAATCCTCTATTGGAATCAAGCCGCCGAGAAAATTACGGGATACCTAAAAGACGAAGTGGTTGGCATTTGCTGCTGGGACAATCTGTTGATGCACGTCGACGCCGATGGGAAGAATCTCTGCAAATTCGGCTGTCCGGTATCGGCGACGGTTAACGATAAGCAAGTGCGCTCGGCGAATGTGTTTCTTCATCACAAGGAAGGACACCGGGTTCCCATATCCGTGCGGGTTTTACCCTTGGAAGATTGGGAAGGCAAGCTCGTCGGCGCCATCGAAATCTTTACGGACGAAACCAATAAAGCGTCCGGTTCGGATAAGATGCGGGAATTGGCCAAACTGGCTTTCGTCGATGAAGAAACGGGATTTTCCAATCAAAATTATTTAAAGATGAAGTTGAACGCGCTTCACCACGAAATGCAAAACACGCATATGCCTTATGGCGTGGTCTTGCTAAAAATCACGAATAACAAACAAATTGTAACGGCCTTGGGCCAGGCGGCTTACATCCGTGCGTTGAAGATGGCGGGAAAAACGATAGCCAGTCTCTCCAAGCCGGATTATCTCTTTGGCCGATGGGACGAATTGGTCTTTGCCGTTTTTATTCCCAATATAAGAGAAAATATTCTGAACATCCATCAAAGTAAATATAAAAATGTCATCGAGAAATCGGCGATAATCGAGAACGGTTCGATGATAGAAGTTAAAATTTCCGCCGTATCCTTTGTTGCTCAACCCAACGACGATCTGCCCGCCATGATGAATCGCATCAAAGAATATATCGTACGGATTTGAGTTTTACGATCGCGCATAATCGGCGGGCGATTTTCCCGCCGCGAGGATGCTGCATGCCTGGATGACGTTCAATCCCAATTCACGCGCCTTTTGCAGGACGGCGGCGTTATCCGAGCCGGGATTGAGGAAATTCTCCTTAACGCCTTTTTGGGCGATTGATGGCAAAACCTCAAGAGTTATTTCCGGCTGCAGGTAGACGCTGGCGATTTCCACTTCGCCGGGAATATCGAGGATGGAGCGATAGCATTTTAAGCCTTCGATCGATTCCTGAGCGGGATTAACGGGATAGACTGAGAATCCCCGGTCGCGCCAGGCGCGGACGGCGATATTTCCGTATTTATGGCGTTGGGCGGATGCGCCAAGGATGGCGATGGTTTTGGCGTGGTTCATGAGAGATATCCATTGCTGCTTAGATTGCAGATTATTATACCATTCTGCGTTAGGATTATTGCTTATAAATTCCCTCGCCCTTTGGGAGAGGG
>JBFMBP010000072.1 GCA_040755155.1 Candidatus Omnitrophota bacterium
GCCCTCTGGGAGAGGGTTAGGGTGAGGGATTTTAAATTCAACAAATTCATGCTATTAGATTTGTTGATATTTTCGATTAAGGAATTAGTCTATCCTTAACTTAACGACATTGGGTTAGGAGGGGGTTAACGTAAGTCCGTTAAAATCACCCCCCCTCTAACTCCCCCCAAGCATGGGGGGAGAATTTAAAGATTGATTTCTTTAATTTTGCAGTAGCCTCTCCTATTATGTATAATAGGAAATTAAAGGAATCTCATACTACCATCGTTTGAATCACGAAGACTCGAAATGAAAAAGAAAAACACGAAAAGAAAAACGGTTAGTGCAAGGGATTGCGTTGCGAATGAGATTTTCCGCGATATCCAATAGAATCCGAGATATCCGTGATTCGAAAATTTCGTGGAATTCGAGCCTTTTTGTGTTTTCGTGATTCGAAAACGCAACGGAAATGAAATCCATGCGCCGCTCTGGAACGATCTTCCCGATTTGCGGGCAAGATGCCCGCACTCCCAGGCTGCGTATCATGAATGAGATAATAACGATCAATTCAAAATAGATTGGATTTTTTCATGTTGTCATCCACGGAAATTCGCAATAGTTTCGTCGAATTTTTCAAAGAGCGCGGACACGCTTACGTGGCGGGCGCTTCACTGGTTCCACCGCCGGATTCCACGCTGCTTTTCACCAACGCGGGCATGAATCAATTCGTAGATTATTTCAAAGGAACGACTGTCTCAAAGCATTCGCGCATCGTCAATTATCAGCGCTGTATGCGCGTCAGCGGCAAACACAACGATCTTTTGGAAGTGGGCGTGGATCATACGCATCACACCCTCTTCGAGATGATGGGCAACTGGTCCATCGCCGATTACGGCAAGAAAGAGAGCATCGTCTGGGCTTGGGATTATCTCACCAAAGGTTGCGGCCTGCCCAAAGAAAAACTGTGGGTAACTATCTTCCGCGAAGACGACGAAGCCGAAATGTTATGGAAAGACAATACGGACGTCGTCCCCAGCCGCATCCGCCGCTTCGGCGAAAAAGAGAACTTTTGGGAAATGGGCGAAACCGGCCCATGCGGCCCATGCAGCGAAATCCATATCGACATCGGCGAAGACCGGGGCTGCGGGCGGCCCGAATGCGAAGTCAACTGCACCCACTGCAACCGCCACGTCGAGCTATGGAATCTGGTTTTCATTCAATACGAACGGCAAAACAACGGCTCGCTCGTCCCGTTGAAAAATCTCTTCGTCGATACAGGTCTCGGATTGGAACGCCTGGTTTGCCTGCTTCAGGGAACCCGCTCCAACTACGATACCGATCTTTTCACGCCCGTCATCCGGTCGATCGAATCGTTATCAGGCATCAAGTACGAATCGGCGGAAGAACAAAAGCGCATCGCTTTCCGCGTGCTTTGCGATCATGTGCGAGCGCTCTCCTTCCTTATCGCCGACGGGATCATGCCCGCCAACGACGGACGCGGCTACGTCTTGCGCAAAGTGCTGCGCCGCTCGGTGCTGCATGGACGCAACCTCGGCTTCGAATCCACTTTTATCGCTTCACTAATTCCTCACATCATCGCCGTGATGAAAGAGGCTTATCCCTATTTGACCGATCAGGAAGAAGTGATTAAAAAAGTCGTAACCAGCGAGGAAGAGCGTTTTCATTCCGCCCTTCATACTGGTTTGCGGACGCTCGATGAGGAGATGGCCTCCATCGGCAAGGGCGAAAAAGTATTGCCCGGCGACGTGGTTTTCCGCCTCGCCGATACCTACGGCGTACCCATTGACTTTATCGAGGAGGAAATCGCTCCGGCGCGCGGCTTGAAGATTGACCGCCAGGGCTACGAAGCGTTGATGCAAGAACAGCGCGCCCGCGCCCGCCAAGCGCGCAAGGCCAAAGACGGCGGCGCTGAACTTGGCGCTATCTTGGCGGATGAAGAAGCGACGCGCTTCACCGGCTACGACCACTTAGAAGATCGCGGACGCATTGTCCACTGCCTGAAAGGCAATGAGGAAGTTCCCCATCTCTACAAAGGCGAAACCGGAACCATCGTCCTCGACCGTACTCCCTTCTACGCCGAAAGCGGCGGCCAGATCGGCGACGCGGGCGTTATTCTCTCTGATATGGGAAAGTTCGAAGTATCCGATACGCAATCTCTGGGAAAGCAAATCGTTCTCCATATCGGCAAGGTCGTTTCCGGCAAGATGGAGACCGGCGCCGAAATCCGCGCCTGCGTCGACGCCGAACGCCGCGCCAACGCCGCCCATCACCATACCGCCACCCATCTCATGAACTACGCCCTGCGCCAAGTTCTGGGCGGCCATGTCAAGCAATCCGGCTCGTTGGTCACGCCGGACTATTTGCGCTTCGACTTCACGCATTACGAAGCCCCCAGCAAAGAGCAGCTGAAGCAAGTGGAAGAAATGGTTAACGCCTTGATTCGCAGCAATCAACCGGTCGCCGCGCGCGTGATGAAGATTGAGGAAGCAAAGGAAGAGGGTGCGCTCGCCTTTTTCGGTGACAAGTATGGCGACGTCGTGCGCGTCGTCGGCGTTGGGGATTTCAGCAAGGAATTCTGCGGCGGAACTCACGTCAAAGCGGCGGGCGATATCGGCGCTTTCTTCATCGTGAAGGAAAGCGCCATTTCCACTGGCGTGCGCCGCATCGAAGCCGTCGCCGGAGCCGCCGCTTACGCCCGCGCTTGCGGCGCATTCCAATCGCTGCGAGATATGCAAAACGCGCTCAACGTAGGAGAGAACGAATTGCTGCCCGGCGTGAACCGCCTGTTGGACGAACGCAAGCAACTTTCCGCCCAGAACGAAAAACTGCTGCGCGAATCCGCCAAGACGCGAGTTCACTCCATGCTTGACAGCGCCAAAGATGTAGATGGCGTCAAAGTCGTCGCCATTGATTTGGGCGAGGTGGACGGAAACGCCGCCCCCATCCTGCGCGATCTGGGCGACGACATCGTCTTGCGCGAGAGTCCCGCCGCGGTAGCCGTACTGGCGGCGCGTTCCAAAGGGCGGGTGAATTTCATTGTAAGGATTGGCGTGGAAGCCCTGAACCGCGGCATGGACGCCAACAAAATCATCCGCGGCGTCGCCCAAAAAACGGGCGGCAGCGGCGGAGGACGCAAGGACATGGCTCAAGGCGGCTCCGCCAACGCCAGCCAATTGAAAGAAGCCCTCGAAGCGGTTCCTGGTATGGTTAAGGAGTTGTTATGCGAGAAAAGATAAGATATTCATTTGTTTTATAAATGAATCGAATACTCTCTTAATTTGCAATCAAACAAGACGTTTTCATCTTTTTCGTCTAGCTTTAATCGTTTTCGAATAACGTTAACGTATTCTATCTTGTTATCTATAAGTACGGCATTTCTATTCAATTTATCGGCTACGACTCCTGTCGTTCCACTCCCAGCAAAAGGATCGAGCACATTATCGCCCTCTTTCGTAAACAATTTCATGAAAAATTCCGGGATCGCCTCGGGAAAAGCGGCAGGATGCCCCATATTTTTTCCAACCAAAGGAGCAATAATAGTATTCCCAGGCAGCACCGTATTTTTATTTTTCCAATTGCGCAAATCTCTTCCGAAACCGCTGTTATTTTCGCTGTTGTGCCGTTCGTTACTTTTACCATTGAGTTTTGCCAGTCTTTTTTCAACCCAGTTCCCTATCGGCTTCATCACTGCATCTTGATACATTACAAAATTTCTATGCTTTGTTAATTGGAAACAATATTCCCATTCGTCCCGAAGTCGATTTTTCCAATAACCAGGCATTGCATTCGTCTTTACCCACAGATAATCGTCAATGCTCAACCATCCTTTTTTACTTAAAGCCTCGATGGTTTGCCATACAAAACGATGACGTACGCCATTTACAACTTTATCTTTAATATTCAATATAAAAGAACCATTATCAGCAAGAACGCGCCAGAGTTCTTCGTGAAAGCTGATGATGAATTCCGCATAATTATCCGGTTTAATGCTGTCGTAATGTCTTTTTCTCGCATCGGCGTAAGGTGGCGACGTAACGATAAGATGGAAATAGCCGTCAGGAAAATTTTTTAGAACGATTCGTGAATCGCCTAAAAATATTTCGGTTTTCAGTTTGTTCACTTCCCTTTACTCCATCGATGGCAAAAAAGTCCAACTAATTTAAAAGCATCATTGAAGTTTCCTTCCTTATCCAATAGCTCGCATTCATAACAGCACTCCCCAAAACTCTCTAACAAATCGTTTGGCACTTCTATATCCCAATTATCTTGACTACTGAAAGTAATCAAAACTTCCAGAACGGCATTCATAATTTCTTCATAGGAATGGTTCGAAAAAAAAGGCCAAAAAAAATCCGATTTCCATACTTCGGTATTCATGGAATGAGGAATTTTACTTTTTTGACGGGTTTTAATGAGCCTTTGCCCCTTTTCCATAACAATTCCAAATACGCATAGATACGGTCCCTGTCGATTTCTATCATGAATAGCTACATTCTCCAATGCGGATATGGCTTTGGGCCAATCTTGTCCTCCCATAGTATTCGTTCTATTTTTTACGGATACGTAAATATTCAATATCTCAGGTTGATTCTCCATGTTAATCGTCGCATTGAAATCAGCTTCTTCGGAACCCAAATCGGATACGGATAAAAAACGTTTGGAAGCGCTGGCTGTCTCTTTGGCGATATATTGATATCGCCATCCAGAATTCATTCTTTGCTTTTGGAGGGTTCGATTTCGGAATTGTTCTTTTCCAACATCCTTATAATGCCGTTTTAAGCAAGCATGGGCTGTTGAAGCGGGATCATCGAAGTATTTAAGAAAATAGGAGAAGAGTTCTTTGCCTTGTTTTTTTAAATATTTCTTCAAATCATCATCTGCGAAATTATCATCTATACATAAAATAGAACGGCTTGCTTTATTATTGGCATAATGAATTCCCTCGTTGATAATTCTTATCAATTCATCGGATGTTATCTTATAAATATGTTTTTTTAATTTTGTCTCATCCAAATATCCAAAATATTTATTCTTCTCATCATTAATACGTGGATAGTTTTGATGATGCGCTTTTCTAACCATATAGAACCTCAATCGCTATCCCTACATAAATTAAATACTTAAACGAACGTATTCTCATAAAAATACGGACGCCTTTACTCTTTTACCATAACGTTTTTTTATGCTTTTGTGAATGGGGAAAGTAGTTCAATCCATCAATTGAACTACGTCTCATAGACAATCTTGAATCCGAGATACTTGCTCAAACTCTCCACGTCGCGGCAATGGTCGTCGTAGAAGATCACGCGATGCAGGCCGTGCGAGTATTGTTGCAGCACTTTGCGGGCGTCGGCGACTTTCGTCGCGATCTTCGTGCGGCAGCCGCGATCTACGTCGGGATTGCCGGTGATTTCGCCCGTCGACAGCAACATTAGATCGTCGCTGACGACCTTCGCCATTGTGACCTTGCGTCCTATTTGCATTTTCACTTGCAAGGCGGCGCCTTTGTCGTCTTCGAGATGGCTGCGCAGGATATACGGATCCTCTTTTCCCCTCGTTCCCGCCATCCGCGTCGCCGCTACGCAATGGGCGTGGATGACGGTATTATTCGCCGTATCGATAACGGGATCGCTGATGAAGCCGGGTTTGCCGGTGAGATACTGGAAAAGCAGCATGGTCAGGGCGGATTGAACGTCAGCTTCGCAGGCGCCAACCAATCCTTCGCTGTTCAAGCGGGAAAATCCCAAGCAGGGATAAGCGGGCAGTTTCTTGGCATAGAATAATCCAAGGCAGTTGATGGCGATTCCTTGAGCGTTCTCTTCTTCCATCGCTTTTTTCATGGCCAGATAAAAACGGGAACTTTTGATGATTTCTTCCCGCGTCGGCTCGACGACTTTGACAGCGCCCTCTATCCAACGGTCGGCTTCCTTCTCCGCTTCTTTTCCATCAACGCTTTCATAACAACGCATCAATAGATCATGCTGCAAGGGAACGATGCGGACGCCTAATCGTTCTTCGGATTCCGTTGCATCGGATTCGGCTTTTCTCAATACTAGAATCTTGCTTTGGGACAAACGCTTCACTGTTCGCAGCGGCCGTATTCCGGCGATGAGATCGCGGTAGTTGCTGGAGGCGATCGCGTCGATACGCTTGCCCTCTTTTTGCATATCCGCGATGGCGCTCCAATCGTGTCCGCTGTAGGGCTGCGAGAAAAGAAGCGCAGGCTTGCCTGCATCGGCGATGGCGCGAACCAGATGTCCTACGGTCGACGTGAGGTTGAACATCAATACTCCATCGGCCTCTTGTACGCCCGGCAGCGCTTTAGGAACATCCTCTGCGACGCGCAGTAACTCGCCGCCTTCGAAGGAAATATCGGGCAAATCTCTTTTCAATCCAGATAAAACGCCGTTGAGTTTGCCGATTTCCTTTTGTACGTCAAGATGGGGAGTCGGCCAGGTGGGAACCGGTTTGGCGAGAAAGATCACTCTAATCTTTATAGGATCGCTAGGCGCATTCGCTACAGCCTGCTTCGCACTTATCATGCTTAATCCGCCCACTGCCCCCGCCGCTGAACCTTGCAGAAATATCCGCCGCGAAATATCCATCTTCTTTCCTCCCCAAAAATGAATATAGGCATTTATTACGGATCATTATGGCATCATTTGGCTTGCGAATCTATAACTACCAACTCCATCGCCCGTTCGATGGGAATGGCGGCGATTTTCTTTTCTTTATCGATCCAGCGATAGCCGATCAGCGCTGCTTGCTGCTCTTTGACGAGGGCAGTCAACTCAGCGGGTTTTTGCTCGATGAATTTTTGCGTTTCTCCTTGTTGAATCGTCAAAGAAAACGTTTGTGTTGCCAGCGCGATTGTCAGTAAAATCAACATCGCCGCTATGCCGATCAGCATTAAGAACGAAATGCGAAGTTCGTTTTTCTTTTCCATTTTCTTATAACTTATGTTGCGAAGTTCAATTCTTTCGCATTCGGATTTATCAAGGGCAGAAACAACCTTGCCCTTGCCACCCTTCCTATTGTTACGCATTTTCGAAATTCAGCGATTCTTCCAAACGCGGGTCTCGAATAGGAAGCAATGCTCTTCCTTTAGCGATGCGCGCCGCCAAGGCGAAATACAACCCTCCGATTCCAATGAAGCAGGTTATATCAAGAAGATGGAGAGATGCGAGCTGCGGGCTGTATTCGGGCATTACTAACCAATACAAATCCAACCAATGAGCAATAAGCGCCCAGACGGCCCAGAATACCAACAATCGTTTCCGACGTTTGGGATAGCGGGATATCAAACCCAAAAAGGGGATAATGAAATGTCCGAAGAATAAAATTAATCCCACCCATCCCCATTGGCCTTCATGAATATCCGTGCGCCGGAAAATCCATCCCGTCTCTTCGGGTAGATTGGCGTACCAGATCAGCATGTACTGGGAAAAAGCGATATAGCCCCAAAAGAAAATAAAGCCGAAGAGCAGTTTGCCTAAATCGTGGTAATGCTCGATAGTTATGGCGCCCGTCAAGCGTCCGCTGCTTTGCAGCAAAAACGCCGTTACCGCTAAGAGTGCTATAAATCCCACAACGCAGCCTGTAAAAAAGTAAACTCCATAAATGGTGCTGAACCAACGCGGATCCAAAGACATCAGCCAATCGAAGGCGGCGAACGTTATTGTCAAAGCGAATAAAGCCATGCCGGGGGCGCTCAATCGCTCCATGCGCAGCGTTAGATTCGCGTCTCCCGTTTTGTCCTGTTCTAGCGAACGGTTCAGAAAATATTGAGAAAGATATATCCACGAAGCGAAATAGAACAAGCAGCGAATAACGAAAAATGGGATGTTGAGATAGGGCTGTTTTCCTTGCAGCAAGGCGTCATGAGCGACGAGTTCATGATTCGTCCATGGATACAAGGAACTCATTCCGATAAAAATAGGGATGAACAATACCGCCATCAGCGCCGAATTCGCCGCGAAGATTTCCGCGATGCGCCGCACCGTGACGCTCCAGCCCGAGCGCGTCAAATGTTGCAATGACACAAAAAAGAGCGCTCCGAGCGACAGGCTTAAAAAATAAACGTAATTGACCAGGTAGGAATAGAAAAAGCGTTGGCCCCAGCCGAGAAAATAACTGAGGGCGATGCTCACTCCCAAAACGGCCACGCCCGCGATTCCGGCCCATAGATAAATATCCAGGCCCAGACGCTCAAGATAAATGTGTTTTTGAATGTTTTGGGCTGCTTCCACGTCGGACAAGATCGTCGTCTCCCGGATTGTATTTCATCCCACCGCCAGTTATTTGGTGGGCTACGCTTCGCTTTGAGCCCACCCTACGAGTCCATCACCCTACGAGTCCCTCACCCTGCTCTCTCCCAAGGGGCGAGGGAATTTTGCGGCTATTTCAAATCTCCGCGCAATTCTTCGGGGACGTCCTCTATTCTTGCATTTTGGCTGCGTTGCAAGGCTTTAACATAGGCCGTTATCGCCCAACGGTCTTCCGTCGATATTTGATGACCGTAAGCGGCCATATTGCGTATGCCGTTGGTTATCGTATGGAATATCTGTCCTACCGGCTGCTTGCGTAATTCGTCGCTATGATAAGAAGTCGGTTGCACCCAGGTTCCTTCGTTCAGTTTTTCCGCTCGTTTGTGGATAATCCCATCGCCATAGCCTGCTTGACCATGACATGGAGCGCAATGGATGGCGAATCGATTTTGCCCACGCTGCACGAACTCTTTAGTCAACGGCAAAGGAAAGGTATTCGCCCATTCATTGTTGATTTTTCCCAAATTAAAATGATCGTCGTTAACCTTACGTTCCCGCTCCACCGTTCCGGTGACTTGCGGACGCATGGATCGTTGATCCACAAAAAAGGGATTGGCGCTTTGCGTATGGAATTTAGGCTGATTGTCCATATCCTGAATCAAATGAAAGCGCGGAGTATCCGATTTCACCATGCGCGCCATCGTCATCATCAAGATAGGCGTTAAGGCTAACAACGCCAGCAGAAAAACTATCGCCACGATCCCTTTCCGTATCATCGAACCTCCACTGCATCAACCGCTGCTCCGCCCAGCGCATTGAGAAAGGTTTGGGTTTTTTCCCGATCGAATTGCGGATCATCCGCTTCCACGACAATGAAAAAACGGTCGGTAGTAGCTCGCTGAAACCGTTCATGGCTGAATAGAGGATGATTCCATTGCGGCAATCCATTCAAAGCGAAAATCGAAACCACGGCGGCGATGGCGCTCAACAAAACCGTCAATTCGAAAACGATGGGAATGTTCGCCGGAAGGCTGAAAAAAGGTTTCCCGCTTATCATAAAAGGATAGTCATGCGCGTTCGTCCACCATTGCAATAGGATCGCGCCTCCCAATCCCGCGAGTCCCGCGATCAATACAAAATAGGGCAATATGGTGGGGCGGATGCCCATCGCTTCATCCATTCCATGCAGCGGCAGGGGGCTATGCGCGTCCCACTTCGTATATCCTGCGTCCCGCACTTTGGCGCAGGCTTCCCGCAGCGATTCGGCGCTTTCGAATTCTACCAGGAAACCGTATAGGGTTTTCTCTTCCACGGACATTTCCCGATTCATGTCTTTTCTCCCCAATATTTCGGCTCATGGGCGTGCGGAATATCGCCGTGATAATCGCCCACGCCGCGATGCTTGCCATATAGCAAGCTGGCCTGCGGCATCACCGTCTTCACTTCCGCCATAGCGATCATGGGCAAAAAGCGGAGAAAGAATAGAAATAAGGTAAAAAACAATCCAAAACTACCGGCGAATGTCAATATATCCACCCATGTCGGCGAATAATATCCCCAGCTGGAAGGCAGATAATCGCGGCTGAGCGAGGTAACCACGATCACGAAGCGCTCGAACCACATGCCGATATTAACGAAGATGGCTACGATCAACATCATCCACGGCGTCGTGCGGAATTTTTTGAACCAGAAAACCTGCGGCGCAATTACGTTGCAGGAAATCATCGTCCAATAAGCCCAAGCGTAAGGGCCGAAAGCGCGGTTGATAAAAGCGAAGGTTTCGTTAGGATTGCCGCCGTACCAGGCGATGAAGAACTCGATAGCGTAAGAATAGCCTACGATCGAACCCGTCAGCAGGATGATTTTGCACATATTCTCCAAATGCCGCAGAGTAACGATCTCTTTCAAACCGAAGAACTTGCGCGCGGGAACGATCAGCGTAATGACCATAGCGAAGCCGCTGAAAATCGCGCCCGCCACGAAATAAGGCGGGAAAATGGTCGAATGCCAGCCAGGCAGCTGCGCTACGGCGAAATCGAAACTGACCACGGAATGCACGCTGAGAACCAATGGCGTCGCCAGCGCCGCCAGGATCAAATAAGCGCATTCGTGCCGGTGCCAATGCCGATGCGATCCCCGCCAGCCCAGCGCCGCCAGGCCGTAGAAAATCTTACGCGTTTTGGTCTTTGCGCGGTCTCGAAGCGTCGCCAGGTCAGGAATCATGCCCACGTACCAGAACATAACCGACACGATGGCGTAGGTGCTCACGGCGAAAACGTCCCATAACAGCGGACTGCGGAAATTGGGCCACATTTGCATCTGGTTGGGATAAGGCGCCAGCCAGTATGTTACCCAAACGCGCCCCACGTGAATCCCTGGAAAAATCCCGGCGCAGCATACGGCGAAGATGGTCATCGCTTCCGCGAAGCGGTTAATGCTCGTGCGCCATTTCTGCCTAAACAAAAAGAGGATGGCGGAAATCAGCGTCCCCGCATGGCCGATGCCCACCCAGAAGACGAAATTGACGATAGCCCAACCCCACGCCACCGGGATATTCAATCCCCATACGCCGACGCCAGTTAGGATCAGATACCCGATCATGGCGAACATCACCAAAGTCAACGAACTGGATACCGCCAACGCGATATACCACTCGCGGGGAGGCTGGGGACGCTCTACTAGGCTGCAAACCTTGTCGGTCAGCGTAGCAAAATCATTACCTCCCACAACCAATTCCGCCCGGCGCGCAGGATCGTTGTAGGTATTGTCAATTTCTTGCATGACGGTTGAATTCATCAGACGTCTTCTTCAACGGCTAATTCGGGATTAGGATTCCTGATCTTAGCTAGGTAAGCCGTTCTCGGTTTTATATTTAACTCTCCAAGCATAAAGTAGCTTCGAGATTTAGCATGCAGTTGAGCCGCCCGGCTTTGCTTATTGTTCAGATCGCCGAAAACAATGGCTTTCGTGGGGCAGGTCTGGGCGCAAGCGGGGATAATCTCTCCATCCGCGATAGCTCGTCCATCATTTTTGGCGGCGATCTTCACTGCTTCGATCCGCTGAGTGCAATAAGTGCATTTTTCCATCACGCCCCGGCTGCGGACGGTTACGTCGGGATTGTATTGCATCTTCTCCATGTCTTGCAAATCTTTTTGATAATTGAAAAAGTTGAAGCGCCGCACTTTATAAGGGCAGTTATTGGAACAATAGCGCGTTCCGATGCAGCGGTTATATACCATTGCATTCAAGCCTTCATGGTCATGCGTCGTCGCCGCCACCGGGCAAACCTGTTCGCAGGGCGCGTTCTCGCATTGAACGCACGCTACCGGCTGATGCGCTATTTCCGGTTCGTTGGCATCGCCCTTGAAATAGCGGTCGATGCGGATCCAGTGCATCTCCCGCCCGTTTTTCACCTGCTTTTTACCTACTACGGGAATATTATTTTCCGCCTGGCAAGCAGCGACGCAGGCATTGCATCCGATGCAGGAGTTTAAATCGATAGCCATACCCCATTTATGGTTGGGATATTCCTGTTCTTTCCATAAAGGATGGACGGTGTGATGCGCTTCTTCCTGATGCAGAAAATCGGGATTCTTTTTATATTCGTCCAGATCGGCTTCCCTGATCAACTCGCCAATCCGCCGCTCCCGTTCGCGCATCCCTACGAGATCGATGAAATGATGATCCTGAGTCATCGCCAAGGGATAAGCATATCCAAGCGGTTCGATGTACAAGCCGGTTCTGCAATTCATGGCGCTGGTAGTACGCAACTGGTAAGTATTGAATCCTACGCCATTCCCTGCGCGTCCGGCGGCTGTACGGCCATAGCCCAGCGGCAACATAATAGAATATTGCGCCTGGCCTGGCATGATATAAGCCGCAATCTCCAGTTCCCGTCTATCTTCATACCGCAAAAGGATCATTTCGCCATTGCGAACGCTTAGTTCCTCCGCCAACGCCGGGGAAATCATCGCCGCGTTATCCCAAGTCAATTTGGTATGATAATCGGGCAATTCCTGCAGCCAGCCGTTATTAGAGAAGCGCCCATCGTAAATCTTCGAGTCGGGGACGAAAACCAATTCCAACTTATCTTTTCCGAATGGAATCGGTTCATTACTTGTATTGGCGATGACATCCAGCAGGGCGGCGCTCGTTACGTCCGGCGTTATTTCGTTATATCGGCTATCGGACAAGATTCCATCATGCAAGAATGTCTGCCAGCGGGCTTCGAAATTCGCTTCCCCCATCTGGATTTTCATAACGCGGCGCACGATTTCGTATCCACTCTGCGGCTTCTCTTCCAGCATCGACGACAGCAACTCGATGGCGCTTTTGCCTTCGTACAATGGCGCAATCAATGGTTGTATAGCGCAGATCGTCCCGTCGTACGCCCGCGCATCGCCCCACGATTCCAGAAAATGGGCGCGGGGCAGCCGCCAGCGGCAACGCTGCGAGGTTTCATTCTCATACAGGCTAAGATGGATGGTATGCTCGAGGTTTGCCAATTCGCCAGGCAGGTTCAAATCTACTGGACTGTCATAAGCGGGATTGCCGCCTAGGATGATCAGCGCCTGGACGATCCCTGCATTCATATCCTCTTTCAGAGAACGAATCGCGTCTAAATGCGTTGCACGCTTAGGATCGGGCGCTTCGGTATACGTTATCGTTTTTCCTATACTATCCAACAGCCAATTCATCAAATAAACTAAAGCGTGAACGATCTCGGATTGTTGCGGGCCGGCAAGGATCACCGAGCGACCTTTATGAGAAGTAAGTTCTTTCGCAATGATCGGAATATATTTAGGATATATCTTGTGATCTAAGAACGGTTCTAAGGCGACTTTGATCGGTTGCAGGTTTTCGGGAATCTCCAGATTTTGCTTATGGAACAATTCCGCGCATATATAAAGCGCGAATAATTCGATAGAGCCGGATGGCATAATCAAGCGATGATCGGCCATGGCTCCCGTGGTGGTATAATAACTCTCCACAGCGTACAGCCGGTTAACGCTCTCGCCGTCAGGATTCCGTCCCACGATAAAATCACGCGCCAGTTTCAGCGCCGCCGGATGCCGTCCCAGCGGATCCGCTTCCAGCGACAAAATAATCTCCGCCCTATCCAACTTGGGATGAGCCAGCAATGGCGTTCCCGTTGCGAGGCGCGTTCCTTCCCTTTCGTTATCATTAGAGACTGGCTCATATTCCAGCCATTTCGTTTCCGGCAATGCTTCCAGCCAACATTGGCGCATATCCGACAGGCTGGGCGAGGAAGAGGCTTCGCTTAGAACATATACTCCCTTGCCTTTTTGGGCGCGCCACGCCGTCATGCGTTCCTTGGCGTAGGTTGCGAATTCATCCCAACTGCGATCGGTAGTTTGATCTTTATCTCGCTGCGAGGGACGGCGGCTGCGGTCGGGATCGTACAATTCCAGCACGCTGGCTTGTTCGATAGCGCTCGCCGCGCCTTGGTTGATGGGATGGGAAGGATTGCCTTCTATTTTTATGGGACGCCCATCGTAACTAGTAACCAATAATCCACTTGCGACGCCGCCCAGTTCCATCGCCGTGGCGAAGTGGGCGGGAACGCCAGGAATGCGGTTGTCGGGGCGCTTGCCGTAAGGAACAATAGTCTCTTTCGGCCAGCGGCAGCCCGTTGCGCCCGCCAGCGCCAGCGATGCGGCTATCACGCGCAAAAATTCCCGCCGCGAGGGGCCGTCCAGTTTTTCCGCCGCATGAGGGGGAAACGCCCGCTCCACATATTGCCGATATTCGGAAGAGGCGGCTAACTCGCGGAGGCTGCGCCAATAGGTTCGCCCTTGGCTTTCGGGCCATTTAGGTTCTTTTTCTATCGATGGCATGTCGAACAATCCGTCGAGGGATTCAGGTTATATTTTTCGCGAATTCGCTTCCCCACGATGAGTTGATCTTCTTGGGGAACATAATCCATTACGGTAACCATATCCGGCTCCCGCAGATATTTATCCGGCTGGCGATGGCAATCTAGGCACCATCCCATGCTGAGCGTATTGACTTGCGATACGACTTCCATTTTATCCACCCGGCCATGACACGAAACGCAGCTTACGCCTCGCCGCACATGGGCGCTGTGATTGAAATAAGCATAATCGGGCAAATCATGCACCCGCACCCAGGCCAACGGCATTCCGGTCTCTACGCTTTCCCGCACCAGCGCCAGTTTTGGGCTTTCCGCCTTGATTTTCGTATGGCAATTCATGCAGGTCTGGGTGGAGGGAAGCGCCGCCCGCGCCGTTGTTTCCACGGTGTTATGGCAATAACGGCAGTCGATGCCCAAATCCCCCGCATGAAGCGCATGGCTATAGGCCAGCGGCTGCTCCGGCTGATATCCCACATCGGTCGTGCGCGGCGATCCGCCGTAATAAGCAACGAAGAGGAGATAAAGCGGCGCCGCAGCCAACGTTAATCCCAGCGCAGGACGGATGCGGTCTAGCCATTTGGGGAAGGTGAATGGATTCATCGGGTTATGCGTCATATGCCTTATGCTTGTTGTTTATTCTGCGCCAATTCATGGCATCGATATAACAAATTCCACAGGCAGTGGTTTTTCCGGAGCCGTCAATAAGTTTTTCACGATATATGACAAGCGAATCTCCTTGACATCAGGGTCAAATTCTTCCTTTTTGATTTCCGCTTTCAGTTGAATCGAGGCATTGGCGGGAATCAATAACGTCTGCGGTCCATACGTTCCCGTCTTTTCTAACTCGAAAGCGATATCGGAGGAGTTATCGACTTGCACCCAAATCGACTTTTTATCCCATAAATAAGGATTAGACATTTTCACGCTAGCGTCGAACAACGGTTTTAGGTATTTTTCCTGGCCGAAGAGCCGGTTCATACTCCAAACAACCGTTCGTCCCGCAAACAAGGCTTCTTTGAGAGCGGGCAGGGTTTTATCCTGCGCAAAAACCAGGGTAATTGTCCTATGATTTTCCGGCGTGCGGGGTTTATCGAGAATAGGTTCGTGCATATCGGAATTGCCGATCATTGTCAGGTTCTTTTCCACCGCCCATTGGAAAGCTTCGGGATACAACGTATCGCCGTTGCAGATTTCGATGCCGTGCAGCCATTTTTTCTCATACATCGCCGAATGCGTTTCCATCCAGCGTCCTAGTTCCAATCCTTTCCAGCCGGGATGATCCCAAAAAAGAAAAGCGCCCTGTTCGTTGGCGATGCGCGCTTGGTCCAAAACGTCCTTCGTATCCAACGCCGCGTTATCTGTCAAAAAAAGCGCGTTGAAATGCCCTGGAGGCGTATCCTGGGTAATCTCAACCGCGCGGGGCAGTAAAATGTTTTTCGTTTTGGCGTAAGGCGCGGCGATATCATTAGAAGCTTCATGATTTGTAGGGATGTAGTCTTTATGCGGTTGATATTCGATATGATCGGAAATGGCGATGGCGTCCAAACCCTCGCGCCAGGCTTCATCCACGCGCACCGTCGGCCATACCGTCCCATCAGAAAAAACCGTGTGCATATGAAAATCGCATTTTAAGGTTATATAACCGGGAAGATCGGGGATATGAATATCATGCTTTTCTTGCGAATAAGCCGTCCACGATGTTTTTACTTCGCTGAAAGAAAACGGGGAAGCAAATAATAGAAGAACGGCGGCGATAAAGAAAACGTAATTTCTGCAATAATTCATCAATCCAAATCCTTTCGGCATCTTTTCAGTCGTTTGGGCGTTCTTATCCACTCGCATCGGCTATCGGCGATTTTGCATCGTCTCCGAATCGCGAACGGATTTCGCCCATTCCCTTAAGATACCATTGGACATTTCATAAATGCAATCAATAAATTCAAAAAAACGCTTTTTTTTATCTAAAATTAACAATCGATTCCTCTTGGTTTTTCATTTCGTTCACTTATCAATTTATACCGGTTGGCATAGTATAAGAGAAGTTTAATCGGTCAAGAAAGCATTTTTTTTTCGTTTGGAGAATCCAGCATGAACGCTCGTTCGTTTTTCCAATTATCCATTTTTTTATCCATGTTTGCGATTTCGGGATGGACGGAAGAAAACCTTGATCGCGGCATGATTGCCCTGGAACGTCCTGATGGCGTCTATATCGGCTGGCGCAGTCTGATTAGCGATCCGCCGGATATGAAGTTCGATCTAACTCGTGAAAATGAAGAGGCGAATACTCCCAAACGCCTAACATTGACGGACAATTCAACGAATTATATTGACGCCAAAACGGAAAAAGGAAAAAAATATCTATACAAATTACTAACCACGAAGGAAAAAGTACTTGCCCAATGCGAAATTACTGTTACGGGCGAAGCCAAAAATTATATCAGCATCCCCCTTCAAGGCGATTACGATTTCCAAAAATTCACCGTGGCCGATCTCGATGGCGACGGTGAATTGGAATATCTCGTCAAGCAGCCAAATTTCAACACTGATCCCTATCAACAGCCTGGCTATTGGAAGCGCAGCGAGGATACTTACAAAATCGAAGCCTACAAACGCGATGGAACTTTGATATGGCGCTACGACATGGGTTGGGCTATCGAGGAAGGAATCTGGTATTCGCCCTGGATCGTCTACGATGTTGACGGCGACGGCAAAGCGGAGGTCTACTGCAAGGCGGGCGAGGGCGATCCCCGCGAGCCAACGGGACAGGTCATGTCCGGGCCGGAATATCTGGTTAAAATCGATGGACAAACGGGAAAAGTCGTTGCCAAAACCGATTGGCTGCCCCGCGACGGCTATCAGGATTACAACCGCTACTGCCGCAACTTTCTCGCCGTCGCCTATCTCGACGGCAAAACGCCCTCCCTTATCATGCAGCGCGGTACCTATCGCCTGATCCGAACAAAAGCATTGGACAAAGATTTCAAGGAACTATGGCTCTGGCAAGCCGACGCAGACAATAAGGATTATCAAGGCCAAGGTTCGCATGGTCTGATCGCGGCGGACGTAGACGGCGATGGACGCGATGAATTGGTCATTGGCGCCGCCGTCATCGACGATAATGGCAAAAATTTATGGACGTTGAAAATGGGACATCCCGATTTTACTTACGTCGCCGATATCGATCCCAGCAATCCCGGCTTGGAAATCTTCTACGGCTTCGAAACCCGTCAGCCAAAAGACGGCCTTTGCGTCGTGGATGCCAAAACCGGGCGCAAACTATGGGCGCATCCAGATCCGACGTTTCATATCCACGGCCAAGGCATGGCCGCCGACGTGCTGGCGCAATATCCGGGAATGGAGGTTTACGGCGGCGAGCGGGATTACGACAAACGCTGGTTCTACAACGCCAAGGGCGAATTGATTAAACTCTACGAAAAAACAACATTGACTCCCCGCGCTCTTTGGTGGGACGCCGATCCCCAGAAAGAGGTCGTCTGGGACGGCGCCATTCGCGATTGGGACGGCGATGCTCAACAAAAAGTGGAAGGAACCGTCATCGCCGCCGTCGATTGCCTGGGCGATGCCCGCGAGGAACTCGTAACCTCCCTTAAAGGCGAAATACGCATCTATTCCACCACGATTCCAACCAAAGAACGCCGTACTTGCCTGTTGCAGGATCGTCAATACCGCCTTGGAATCGCCGCTCAGACGATGGGGTATTACTACCCCGCTCAGTTAGGCGAATTTAGGAAATAAAATCCTTTGACGAGCCTCTTGCAAAACTCTATAATTCCTCCCCCAAGCCTGAGGGAGGTTAGGAGGGGGTTGTCTTAAGTATAATAAAATCACCCCCCCTCTAACTCCCCCCAAGCTTGAGGGGAGAATTTAAAAAGCGGATTTTATTAATTTTGCAAGAGCCTTTGACGATAATGTATTTTAATGACGGGATTGAGGACAATCGTAATTTATGTACTTGAGCCATGCCATAACGCAATTTCTCGATAATTTAACAGCCAGGGAAAGGCGCTCTCCAAAGACCGTCGAAAATTACGGGCGCGACCTTTCTTTATTGCAGGATTATTTGCGCGAATCGGGTTATGAAGCCGCAGTTAACGCCGAGGGAGAACTAGATTACGCCATCGAACAAATCGACGCTCTCGCGCTGCGCGGATTTTTGTCATACTTGCTGAGCCGGGGCAATTCGCCCCGTTCCATCAACCGCCGACTCTCCGCTCTGCGCATGTTCTTCGATTATCTTATCCGGCGCGGAGCGCTCGGCGCCGATCCTTCCGCCGCTCTGTCATCCATGAAACAGAAAAAGACGCTTCCTGTTTTTCTCGATCAGACGAAAGCGGAAGAACTGGTCGAGTACCCCTATCCTATCTCTGAGGATTCCCCCGAAATCGCTCTGCGCGACCACGCCATGTTGGAAGTACTCTACGCCTCTGGAATGCGAGTCTCTTCGTTGGTCGGCCTCAATCTCTCCGACATCGATCTGCAAGCGGGGGCCTTACGCATCCACGCCAAGAGAAATAAGGAACAAACTCTCCCCCTCGGCGGTCCGGCGATGGAGGCGTTGAACCAGTATTTGAAAGTACGCAAAAAACTGTTGCTCGCTCCCGCCGTGGAAAATCAATGCAAAGATCCGCAAGCCCTCTTTCTTGGCCGCTTCGGTGAACGCCTAACCGCGCGCGGCGTACAATTGCGCTTGAAGAAATACGCCCTCGCCCTCGGTTTGGGCAAAACCACGCCGCATTCTCTGCGCCATTCCTGCGCTACCCATCTGTTGGAAAACGGGGCCGATTTGCGCTTTGTCCAGGAAATACTCGGCCATAGCCGCCTTTCCACGACACAGCAATATACGCACGTCACCCTCAGCCGCATACAGGAAGTCTACCAAAACGCCCATCCGCGATCGACAAAAAAAAATAATTCTTAATCGTAGGATGGGTCATGTTGTTTGACCCATCAACTGCTCCATGTCTCAATTATCGATGGGTCAAAAGACATGACCCATCCTACGTTTTTACATTTCTCAAATAATGCCATAAAATCAGATTAAATGACCGTCAAGAGTAAGACAAAAGAGGGGAGAAACGTTATTATCGTTAACAAGAAGAACTTTAAAAATCCTTGGCGTTGGCGCCTGCGTTATAATTTTCTTATGAACGATCCATTCGACTCTCCTTGGAAACGATGGGAGCGCTTCGTTTTCGAATATTTGGTGGAAATCTTCACCTTTAGCGGCCTTGCTCTGCTGTTGTTACTGCTTTTCTTGCCCGGTTACGAAAAAAGCCGAGCGCGCGCTCGGTTGGCCGAATCCTATCAAAACCTGGAACTACTCGTCGAAGCGCTTCATCTCTATACTTGCGATCATCCCGCCAGCCGCGTATTCCCTCCCGATCCCAATAGTTATGAACCCGGATTCTTTCTCTGCCCTATACGGGACAACGATCCCACTTTGTTATATTTTCTCACGACGCCTGCGCCTTATCTCGACCGCATCCCCTCCGATCCCTTTATGGACAGGGTTTCTGGGAAAAGGAAGAATAGCTCCGCCGCCGTACTGCATTGGGTAAAAATCGCCGGTTCTTCCTTGGATAGTCCCACAGATTACGTACACATCGCCTGGGGAGCGCTCAGCGTGGGGCCGTCGCTCAATCTGCCGCCGCAATACAGCATCCGGGCGTTGCGGCTCGTTCCTTACGAGAGCATCCTGCTGCGCCAAAATCTTTACGCGCCCACCAACGGCCTGCGCAGCCTGGGATTGCTTTATCACGATACGCTGGGCAATGTCTCGCGTTTGGATGAAAGCATCGAGAAGCCGAAGGGAGGGCGGCCTTTGTAATGGGAATCAACAAAGCGTTCGGCCCTTCATCCTTGGCTCCTGCTTTATGGCGCAGCCGTCCCCGACTCTTCAACAATCCCGTCATCCTGCGTGAACTCGTCGCCCATTTGCGCAAAAAAAGTTCTTTCCTTTATCTCTTCCTCTTTCTTGCCTTCGGCGCGCTTATCTTTCTTTTTCTTTTTTTTGACATGAACCGTTCCGGAGCCATCTATGCGCCAGGAAAGGAAATTAGAATCCGCCAATTTTTCCTCGTCTTCAGCATCGCCGAGGGCGCTTTCATCAGCCTGTTGGTTCCCTTAATAAGCGGTTCCGCTTTCAACCTGGAGCGCGAACGCGACACCTGGGACTTGCTGCGTTCGACGCCTATCAACGCCTCCAGCTTATTTATGGGAAAATTTCTCTCTTCCATGCTTTTCGTATGGCTTCTTTTCCTTTCCCATGCGGCGTTCTATGGCCTTTTTTTCTTTCTAGGCGCTGTTTCCCCCAAAGAAGTCGTCGTTCTTTTTCTCCTTTTATCGGAAGCTGCCATCATTATGGCGCTGATCGGTCTTTGCTGCTCCCTTTTCTGGAAACGTCCGCTGGAATCCATCGCCGCCGCTTATTTCATCGGTTTCTTTTATTTCGCTGTTATGCCCTTCATTCGCGAAGGAATGTACAACGCCCGCCATTGCCCGGAGATGGCGGCTTCTCCCGTCGTTCTCGTCGTCGAATATTTATTAGCGGTTCCCCAATTCAACGAACTCAGTCCCTGGCTGCGCTCTCATCTCACCGCCGTCCACGCCGCTTGGGCCTTTGGCCTTATCGTCTTCCTCTTTCTTCTTGGTGTTACGCTTATACGCCGTTCGACCGAACCTCGCCCCTCGCGATGGAGCAAAATAGCATTCTGGCGCCATCTTCAACGTCCCATTTTCACATCAAAAAAATCGGTTCCTATGATTCTTTTCAGCGATAAGAATCCCATTATTCATAAAGAATTACGTCCTCTGCGTAGATCCGTTTTCAAAAGAATTCGCACCACACTTTTTTATTTCTTCCTTGGATTATGTTGGATCGAAATAGGAATTGAATTGAAACTAAAGAATGCTTGGTGTTCATCGTTGTTTTTATGGACGCTGCTTGTTCCCTTTCTGTCCATACCTTATGCGGCATACGGCATCCGAGGCGAAAAAGACAAAAATACCTGGGATTTATTGCGAACTACTACTCTTTCCTCCACGAAAATTCTCCAGGGGAAGACGCGATCCGGATGGTTTCTTTTCCATTGGAAATTCTGGTCGGCCGCCGCGCTTCTCTATTTGATTGGACTTTGTTCGCTGATTTTTGAAAATTCCCATTCTCCATCCAATATGGTCCTAGCCACTTATTGGATCGTCTCCATCATCGTCAGTTACGTCTCGGCAGCCCTCTATTCCGCCTTCGCCCTCTATTGTTCAGCCGCCATGCGCAAAACGATTTCCGCCTACGCCGTTTCGTTTTTCTTAGCCATAGGTTTGGTGATCGGTCCTTATCTTTTACTTATCTTCTACGCCATTATGATGGGCAACGATCGCGACATCGTTGTTATTTCCGCCTATATTTCGCCGCTTTTCCTTATAGGAACCCATAAAGGCTTCAAAACGATCCCTGACGCTTCTTGGCTTCCCGCCTTTCTATTCCAAACCATCTGGATGCTCGCCGCTTCCCGATTCCTTTACAGCAGAACATTAAAAAACCTGAACAAGGCGGAGGAATAAGCGAAGCTAGTCTTTATGAAAAAGGCGAGTTGCAGTAACTTCCTTTTGGTGAAATAAATGGGGTGGGAAGTACGTACTATTAAGGAAGGTGCGGCATTGGCTGCGTCCTTAGAATTCGATGGCTAGGGACGCCTGCCAGGAATTGAGGAAACCATGTTGAAAGACGAACAATCGCTTCATCGTTACAAGTTAATCGCCATCTGCTCCGCCCTTTTGCTTTTCGGCATCTTTTTGGGAATGAACTCCACTCCCACGCCCGTATGGATATTCGGCTGGAAGCCCCAGCTGCCGCTGATTATTATCGCACTGATTTGTTTTCTTCTCGGATGCGTTTGCGGATGGTTCCTCTGCATCATCAACCGGCGTAAAGCGGAGGAGGAATAAGGGGGGTCTTACGCATTCAAACTCGTCGCCGCCTGTTCCACGGAATCGAACATGGGAAACAGGTCGTCCAGCTTGGCGACTTGAAAAACTCGCGCTACATGAGGATTGGCGCCCGCAAACGCGATGGTGCCATCCCGCAGCATCTTGTACCCCGACAAAAAGGAAGCCAAAGCTTGACTGTTCAGGCTATCCATTGCCGATATGTCTACGATAATCTTTTTTTTCCCTTCCTTGGCTAACCGGTGAAGCGCCGTTTTCAGCGTGGAAGTATCCGCAAACATAATGGAGCCGGAAACTTGCAGTAACACCGCATCGCCCAAGGCTTTTTTAACCAGGCGCATCGATTTATCCCCCAAACGTCGTTATCGCGCCGTCCCAAGACGGCTCGCATAACATGAAGTATAACCTATTTCAACACACTTCGACCGTAAAGGCAATAACTAAACGCGGTTTTTCTTGCGAATGACCCGTTCTCCCACCGGTTTCCCTACTCAATTTAAAGATTTCGTAACTATTTAGCCGTATGAAGAGAAGAAATACGAATTTATTATTTCGCCCTTTCAGGGCTTAAGTTTTTGTCGATCCTGCTCCCAGGCCGTTGGCCTGGGCTATCTTATTTTCTTCCTGTTCGTGGCGAATTAATTTATCAGCCGTCGATAAGCGCGAAAAGACGGTTCATGCGGTCGCTGACGGTTTTCAGCGCCTCCTCGTTATCCATCTCATTGAGCGGCTTGTTGAACGGTTCGCAGGTTACAGGGCCGTCATAACTGATATTGTAGAGAAAATTAATGAAGCGTTTCAAGTCGATGACGCCGGTAGCGGTGGGAAGATCGCGGGAGGAATCCACCAGTTCGCCCAGCGAGAGTCCTTGGGGGGCGTCGTTGACGTGGACTTCGACGATGTCGAGATTGGTTAACAAGTTAAGATCGTCAACCGTTCCTTTAGAAGAATGCCAATGCCACGAATCGAACAATAGACCAACGTTGCTGCATCCGATCTTGCCGATAAGGTCCATCATTTCCAATTGCGTATGTATAAAAGGAAAACGATTGGCCAGCAGCGAAGTTTGCGGGCCGACGAATTCCAAACCCAGGCGGATGCCGTAATTTTGCAGGATGCGGGCGACCTCCGATAGGCGCGCTCGGTGCTGTTCGAAATTCTGGATGTAAGTCAAATCTCTATGCGAAGGAAGAATCCAGGTGGAGATGCGGGAAACGCCTACACTTTGCAGGATTTCCGCTCGTTTGGGCAACAAAGCCATATCTTGCCGGAATGCATTCTCCGATGTTCGAAATTGCACGGGCAAGCTGCTGGCGCCGAATTGAAGTCCTTTTTCCTTAAGGTAAGAAGCGACGCTATTGCGTTGATCGGGAGTCATTTTTTCCAGTTCGCCCAGGCTGGGGCTGACTCCGCCAAAATCGAAGCGGGCGGCGTATTCGATGGCTTGCTTTTGATCGGCGTTGACGCCGATATGGCCGACGCCGAGGTTTTTATACATCTTGAGCGATTTTTTTTCTTCCGCTAAGGCGGCAGACAAGCCCAGTAGGGCGGGCGCGGCAATCGTCCATTTCGCGAAATCGCGCCTTGAAACGACGTTTTTCGTCGCCGATTGAGTAGTATTCATGGCTTATTCCCCTTTTAGAATATTTTGGCGGGCTGCGCTTCGCTTTAAGCCCACCCTTATGATTCCATTATCCATACTCGATTAATGAAGACAATGGAAAGAGGCTTATCGGTTTTTATTGGCGATCAGTTCCTCGTATTTGGCGGCGGTCCATTGGGCGTCGGCGGGTATGGATTTAACCTCTGCGGGATTGGGACGCAAACGTTCGATTTGCGCGGGATCGTCCACAAGGCGTTTAAGACAACGAGAGAGATCGTTGTCGTTGCCAACTTCGAACAAGAGGCCGTTATCGCCGTCTCGCACTAAATCAGCCATGCCGCCGAGGCGGGAGGTTATAACGGGGACGCGGGCAAGAAAGGCTTCGTGGATGGTGATGGGAGAATTCTCGAACCAGATCGATGGGATGACGAGAACGTCAGAGTTTGAAAGAATGCGCGGGATATCGCGATTTTCGGCGCGTCCGCGCAGGCGGATGCCGGGATGGGCGACGGCGGCCTGAATGCGTTTGACGTAGCCGGTAAACTCGTCGAGATTGCCGTAAACGTCGAGTATCGCTGAGGCGAGGGGGAGGCGATTGAAGGCGTCGATCAATACATGCAGCCCCTTATGCTCGACGATGGTGCCAACGTAAAGAAATCGGATGGGGATCTGAGGGACTCGCGGTTCGGCGGCATAAGCCTCGGAGGCGATGCCGTAATCGGAGAACTCGATCTTATCGGGAGGCAGGCCGTACTCGATGAACTTTTGGCGAAGAAACGGCGATGGGGCGATAAAAAGATCGACTTCATTAAAGAGAACGCGAACGCCGAGAGTGCGGCGGTCCACCATTTTCTTCAAGCGGCTGCGCTGCAAGCGGGTGAGAGCGTTTTCGGCGAATTCCTGGACGCGGCGGGTGAGGCTGGGGTGGAACGGTTCGCCTTCCGGCGCGACGATGCGGGGTTCGGCCCAACAGGCGGTGCAGAAATCGTTGTCGCCAGTGGGCTGAGCGGATGTTTCGAAGACGAGTTCGCGCCTTCCAGCGCCGCATGGCGCCAAGTCGACGAACGCCTCGCGCCAGCCGCGATCGTCTTCTCGCTGTTTGGGATGAAGAATAATCTCACAAAGCGTCGCGCCGTTGCAGGAAACGCGGAAACGAACGCCGTCGCCTGGCTCATTATAAACGCTGGGGTGCATAGCAACGGCGAAAGATAGAGAGGCGCCTGGCGGAATTTCGCAGCGGATAGCGATTCGAGCGGGAGGATGGGCGTAAAGCGCCTCGCGGGCGTCGCCGTTGATGATGCATGGTCCACGGTGAACGAAATCGGATTGCGGCGCGGTGATGCGGCCTTTTTCCATCAGAGAAAGAAGCGTTGGATCGCGCAGGCGTTCGAACGGGGCGAGTATCTTCTTGACAAGGCGCGTACCCAGGCCGCTGGGGAAAGTGTAGCGGCTGATGCATTCGGCGCAGAGATGGGCGTCGACATCATGACAAAGGCGTCCTTCGCCGCGAAAACGTTGTCCGCCGCCGCGGGGACAAGTGAGCCAATAATCGTGCAGCGTAAAAACGACGGGAACGCCCCACTCACGGCATAGCCGGACGCAGCCGAACGAGAGATTCCATAAGTGATGGAAATGGGCGGCGTTGGGTTGGAATTCATCCAACCAACTTGCGAAAGCCGCTTCCACGGCGGGATTGGAATAGGTCTCTTCGAAGGAGGCGAAGGAATGGTTGTTGACGATTTCCAGAAAGGGGAGGCCGTCGCAAGTTCCCCGGCGCGTGGAGTAATTGGGCGCCGCGTGATCGATTTCGCTGTAAAAGAGCCGTACATCGTGGCCGAGCTGCTGAAGCGCCTTTCCCAGATGAAAGCAATACAACTCCGATCCCGCCTGGTGGATGGGAAGAAAATCGTGAATAACCATGAGGATTTTCATGATTCGGAAAAATCCTCCGGCTTGGGCAAAAAGCCGATATGCGTACAGATTTTATATCCCACTGAAGAACGAAACGAATCCATTTGAAATTGAAGACGCTCTTTTTCATCTATGACGCTCAGCCATTTTCTTCTGAGATTATGCAAAGATTGAATGCGGCCTACGTCGGAGGAGATATCCGTCAAAGCAATCAATTCGGCGCTTTCCGATTCCAGTTTATCGACAAAATCGTTAACCGCCGCCAGAACCTCGTAAATATTGCTCGCTGAAACGTAATCCGGAGCGTTTAAACTTTCCACGAGGCGAATTCGGTTAATGAGGATTTGCGCCTGCTGGCGGGCGTTTTCCATCAGCTGGGTCAATTGGGATAAATGATAGTCTTTCTCCTTGAGTATATGTTCCAGATTGCCCGCGTGAAATTGCGAAGCGGCAAGTAACTTTTCCAAATTGCCCGCATGAGTTTGCAGAGAAGAGAGCATAGCTTCGAGATTGCGGGCGTGATTTTGCAGGGATTCGTTGCGATCGCTTAGTTGCGCAGTCTGAGTCTGTTCGTTTTCGATCTGGACGCGTTGGGCGTCGAGCATGTTTTCAAGATTTTTAGAGTGAACTTGTTGGGTTGAGACGATCTGTTCCAGGTTTTGGGCGTGAACCTGTTGAGAACTGACGATCTGTTCCAGGTTTTGGGCATGGTTCTTCCATTCCTCGGCGTTTTTTTCCACATTGGCGATATGACTGGAAAGCGAAGTTAAATGACTCTGCAACTGCGCCATCAATTCATCCAAGTTTTTAGTGTGCAGCCGAGTTTCTTTTTCGCCGCTTTCCAGATTGGCGATGTGATCTTGCAAGCGTTGAAGAAAGGTTTCGCGGTCGGAATGGAGACGGTCGAGATTGGCGATGTGATCTTGCAAGCGCTGGAAGAAGGCTTCACGGTCGGAGTGGAGGCGGTCGAGGTTGGCGATGTGGCCGTGGAGATCGCTGTTTTGTTTTTGCAATTCCCGATGAAGATCGAGATAATTATGGGTTTCCTTTTTATATTCTTCGAGCAGGCGGGCGAGATTGCCGCCGTGCTCCTGCAAGGATCGCGATTGCTCCTGTTGGCGGATCAAAGCGGCGTCGAGATTTTCGGAATGGGATAGCAGTTGTTTTCTCTCTCCGAGCTCTTCCTGGAGGCTTTTATCCAAATTGGCGATATGGTCGAGAAGACGTTGACAATGCTCGTCCCATTGGTCTCTTTTTGTCTCCAAATGGCTGGAATGATCCAACAAACGGTCGATACGGATTCCTTGGGCGTTAAGAAACGATTCTTTCTCAAACAAGAGACCGTAATAAGAGAGCGAGACGAGAAGAGAGGCGGCGCTCCAAATATCCGTCGAGGTTTCTTTTTTCGGCGCGGAGAGAAGAGGTTGAAAATTTTTTTTGAACGAGGGAGACCATTCTCCCCGGCAGGCGGCGGCGGCGATGCGGTAGGCGGGATAGCGATTGTCCAAGGCGTAATAGTGGGAATTGTAAAGCGCATTTAGATTGGCTTTGCCTTCCGCCAATTCCGGAGCAACGCCGAGCGCGTAGTTGGCGAGTTGGAGAGAGAGCCAGCGAGGAAGAAAACCGTTGGGAAATTCGAAGGCGGAAAAACCGTGGCTGCGGATGACGTCCAGCGTTTCCGCGCGGTCGGGCAGCGTATAGAGGGCGTGTTCCTCCAAAAATCGATCTTCACCATTCAACTTTCCCGCGATGAATTCCCGCAGAACCGTTTCCGCCTCGGAGACATGGGATTCGTTATAGGGACCGCTGAGAATCAGCATGTCGTTCGTCACTCGGCAGAGTTCGTCGAGAAATCGTTGGCGCCGGTCTAGCGGGATATGTTCCAACGTATCGAGCGAAACAACGACGTCGAAGGATCGATCCGCGAAGGGAAGCGTTTCGCCGCCATAGCGCAAGGATTGGGGCGCGTCTTCCCATACTACGTCGATGACGGAGACATCCGCTTCGGGCAGAAATAAAGGGAGCAGGCCGCGGGCGCCGCCGACGTCGAGAATGGACGCTTCGCTTTTACCGGCAGCTTCTACGATA
The DNA here is from genome assembly GCA_040755155.1 of Candidatus Omnitrophota bacterium. NCBI lineage: Bacteria > Pseudomonadati > Candidatus Omnitrophota > Candidatus Omnitrophota bacterium. Next base: position 27,731 of record JBFMBP010000072.1, read on the forward strand.
TGGGCGGCGAAGCGGCAGCGTTGAAAATGATCGAAGGGGAGTTTCTTCAAGTACTCTTCGCGTTCCAAAGGAATCGCCGCCGCCGACAATCGTTCGATGGGGAGCGGGGCGCCTTCGATCCGGATGGTCAGATCGCAGCCGCCGGGAGGGATGGGAACGGCGTTCCAACGATGAAGAAATCCCTCTTCCTGGCGGAAGTTTCCGTTATATCGCAGTTTTAAATCGCCTAGGAAGATATCGGGATGGCGTTCTTCGCCGTTGCGCAATTCGAGGGACAATAGCAAGGGTTGGGAGGAAGCATTGAGGAGATAACAAATCGCATCGCCTTGCAACGAACCGTCCACGGCGCCCTTGCGCAGCGCGAGGTGGAAATTTTCCCCTTGAATGCGCAGACGCTCCGCCAGCCGGCTGCGCTGGCCTTGAAAAGCGCATTGGATGCGATCCCATGATTCGTCCGGTTGGCGGACGGCGAGGATTTCCAATTCATAGGGTTGGGCGCCGAAGCGCAGGCAGACGCTGTATCCCCTTTTCCGTAATTGGGCGATCCAATAGGAGGGAGGGCGCTCGTGAATGTGGGTCGGCTCCTCCCGATGGAAATAAAGCGGATCGGGCGTGGAGAGAAACAACCAGCCTTGCGGTTTGAGAACGCGAGACGCTTCATTCAAGACGGATTCGGGATCGGCGGAATGTTCGATGGAATCGAAAAGGCTGACGGCGTCGAAGGAGGCGTCGCGGAAAGGCAGCGATTCCAAGAGGGCTTGCTGCAATTGGCCCCGCTGTTCAGGCAGTTGGCGCAGAGCATACTCGCTAATGTCGACGCCAACGGCTTCGATTCCGAGTTTTTGCGCTTGCTGGACGAGATAGCCGTAGGCGCAACCCGCATCCAACCAGAGCAGGTTCTTAGCGATGCGTTCCTGGGCTAGCGTCAGCCACGGCGTCCAATCGCCGTGTTCGCATTCGTATCCGGCTTGGCCGTAGCCGCTGCCCAAGCCGTGAAAATAACCTTCATCGTAAAGGCGGCTGAGTTCATTCGCGTCGATTTGATTGGCCATTTTACTCCTATTCCTTGGACGCTTCTTCGGCGGAGGCTGGGGGAAGCCGATGAAGCGACCAGTTGGTATCCATCGCCATGATTCCGTGTTGATCCGTCATGCGCTTGCTGATCGTAAAGGAGTAAGCCCGCTCCCAATGATCGACCGCCTGGGGAAAACCGTCGAAGCGATTGTAGCAGCAAAGCGTGAGGTAATATTGTCCCGGCAATAAGGGCAAACATGGGATTTTGCAGCGAATCGTTCCTTTTTCGCCCGCCTGGTCGAAATCGTAAGCGCGCGGCTGCTTATGCCAGAAATGGTTGGAGCCGTTCACGTAGGCGCCGTCGGAACGGAATATCTGATAGCCGAAAACGGCGCCTTTTACGGGAGCTCGCGTTTCGAAATAGGCGTCGATTACGACTTCATCGTTCGTATCGAAGATGGAGACGGGAGCCCCCGCCGCGTTTTTCATCTCTATGCGTCCGACATGTATTTCTCCCGAACCCCAGCGGGGGCTGCCGGAGTCCTGATTCCGATTCATGGAGGGAACGTTGTCTTTCTTGTGGGTCATTTCCAAATATCGGTCGAGCACTTCTTCCGGAGCTCCCGCCGCGAGGATGCGCCCCTGATCGAGAAGAGCGACCTGGGTGCAGAAATGGCGGATGGCGGCCAGATCGTGCGAGACTAACACGACGGTTTTTCCCTGCGCCTTGAATTCGTTCATGCGGTCGAGGCACTTGTTGCGGAAATGCTCGTCGCCGACGGATAGGGCTTCGTCGATAATCAGGATATCGGGATCGACGGCGGTGGCGATGGCGAAGGCCAGCCGCAGGTACATTCCCGTGGAATAGGTGCGAACCGGCATATCGATGAAATCGCTGAGGCCGGAAAATTCGAGGATGCCGGGGATGAGTTTTTCCGTCTCTTCGCGGGTGTAGCCTTGCAAAGCGCAGTTTAGGAATATGTTGTTGCGCCCGGAGAAATCGCGATGGAATCCAGCGCCCAGCTCCAGGATGGAAGCCACCGAACCCTGGACGTTAAGAGCGCCTTCCGTGGGGCGGGCGATGCCGGAAAGCATTTTGAGCAAGGTCGATTTTCCCGCGCCGTTAGGGCCGACGATGCCGAAGGAGGAGCCTTCGGGGATCGAAAGATAGACGCTGCGCAAAGCCCAAAATTGGCGGTGAAGAGTACGTTTCAGGCCGAGCGCTTCCCATACGCGATGGATAGGGCGCCGATAGATGCGGTAACATTTGCCGAGGTTGGACGCTTCGATCATATTCGGAGGCTCGTTCTCTTTGACATTACGCCGGAATGGCAGATAAGGCGAATGACGCCGTCCATCTCGACGATGCAAACGATCGGGGATGGATAAACGCCGCGCCGTATATTGTAGCGCTGCCCGAGGCGTTAATTGAGGCTTATGCTGGGATAATCGGGACTTGGGGAAATGTCGGCGACGGTAGGTCCGCCTTTTTGCAGCATGGATTCCATGCGTTTGATGAGAAATTCGGCGCGGGCGCCGATGCGGATTTCTTCAAGGAGCCGGACAAGGTCGGGGACGGGCAGACTGAGGAAGGAAGCCATAACGTCCGTTAAGGAGCCGAGTTTCAAATTCAGAGTGGACAAGGTGGGAAATTCCTGGTTGGAACCGGCGTATTCGACGACGACGTCGCTGTAGAGTTGATATAAATGGCGCCGCAGTTGTTTGATTTCGAGAGGAGAAAGGTCGTCTTTTTTATCTTCTAAAATCTCGACGGAAGCCGTGCGGTAAGGGCGGGGAGTGATGATGTCTTTGATTCTTACCCGCTTGATTCCCAGCAGGAGAATGTTGCTGCGTCCGTCGTTCATCGGTTCGTGTTTGGAAATCGCTCCCAGGCAGGCTATAGGATAAATTTCGGGGTTGCCTTCGTATTTTTCTTCCCAACCGGGCTTCAAAATGGACATGCCGATCAACTTTTCGCCTTTCAAGGCGTCGCGCAGCATGATGCGGTAGCGTTTTTCGAAAATGTGAAGAGGAAGCAAGGTATGGGGAAAATGGACTACGTTAGGAAGAGGAAAAAGAGGAAGCATCCCGGAAAAGTTTTTTAGATTAATAAGATCGATCATATCGTCCACCCATTGGCATCCCGCTCGCAATCCCTATGGAAGATAAATTATCTTCACTGGGCGGCGCGGGTAAATTCCGGTTAATCCACGCGAAAAACCGAGACTATGGTTTGCGTATTGCGATACCCAACGAATCACAGCCGCCATAACGAATTCCTATTTCGATTCGCATCAACGCATGGCGATGCCGTTGCTATCGAAAATCGGAGCGGGATTTTTAGGAATCGCTCCGCTTCGAATGCCGACGCTCTTTCAAATTATAGTTGCGGATGAAAAAAGCGAGAAGAATGACAGGCGATTTTTATTGGGGGGAAGGAGGATGCGGAATATCGCCGATAAAGGGGTAAAAATATGTTACGCGCCAATCATTCCCATATAAAGCCAAGGATTCTTTAGGCGATCGAAGAAAGACGGATGCATCCTCAAACATTTCGATGTAAAATAATTTTAACTATATCCAATGCAAGATCAAACGTCCATTCTTACGGAAACGTTTATGGAAATATAATAAATAAGGAAAGGCGCCGAGCGAAAGCTAGCCCGCCGCAATCGATGCAAGGGATGGGATTATGAACGCCCAATCTACAGCGTTGGAAAGCGCTTTAGCTCAATATACGCAAAAAGGGGAATTGTACGAAACGCTTCCAAATGGGAAAGCGCGATGTTTTGCGTGCGGGCATCGCTGTTTGATTCCGGAGGGACGGCCAGGAGTGTGCAAGGTGCGTTTCAATGAAGGCGGCGAGTTGAGAGTTCCATTCGGATATGCGGCGGGACTGCAATGCGATCCGATCGAGAAAAAGCCGTTTTATCACGCCCTGCCCGGCTCCAGCGCCATGAGTTTTGGGATGATGGGATGCGATTTCCATTGTTTATACTGCCAGAATTGGTTGTCGTCCCAAGTTCTGCGCGACTCAAACGCGGCGGCGTCTCTTCACCCGATTTCAGCGCGGGAGATTGTAGATTTGGCGTTGCGATATGGAGCGCGTTTCGTTACGAGCACGTATAACGAGCCGCTGATTACGTCGGAATGGGCCGTTTCGGTTTTTCGTCTGGCCAAGGAAAAAGGATTGCGCACTTCTTACGTATCCAACGGAAACGCCACGCCGGAAGTTTTGCGATACCTTCGCCCCTGGTTGGATATGTATAAAGTGGATTTGAAGAGTTTTCGCGATAAGGAATACCGGAAACTGGGAGGGAAGTTGGAAACCGTGCTGGATTCGATCCGGCGGCTGCGGGAGATGGAGTTTTGGGTGGAGATCGTAACGCTCTGCGTGCCGGGATTGAACGACTCGGAGGGGGAAATGCGGGAAATAGCGCAATTCATCGCTTCGGTGGACCGCAACATCCCCTGGCATATTACGGCATTTCACGAAGATTATAAAATGCGCGGCATAGGGCGTACGCGGGGAGAGACGCTGCTGCGGGCGGGGAGGATCGGCAAAGAAGCGGGATTGAAATTCGTCTATGTGGGAAACCTTCCCGGCTATGCTCCGGAATGGGAAAATACTTATTGTCCCAAATGCGGCGCTTTGCTGATCGAACGAAACGGGTATTTTATCAAAAAAAATTCCATGCATAAGGACGCCTGTCCTCAATGCGGAGAGAGGATCGCCGGCGTCTGGGAATAAGGACGCCGAATCGAGAGCGTTATGAAGCAATTGCGGACGCGGCTTATTATCGCTTTTCTCGCCGTGGCGCTCATGGCCATGATCCCATTGGCTTTTATTCCTTATTACACGTTGACGGAGACGCAGAAGAGCGTACAGGCGGAGATTCTGGACGACGCGCAAGACCGGATCGAGAAATATATTTACCAATTGACGAACGATATCGATACGCAAATTCTCTTCAAAGTGGCGGATCACCTGAAAAATCAAACGTTTCTTGAAAAGCCGAAATGGGCGGACATTTTGGCGACCTGCGAAAGCCGCGACGATACATCCTTCAAAGAGATTAAATTTATCGAAGACCAGATCGTTCAAGGCTATGTGGGAGAGTCGCTGCTGAAAGACAAATTCGTTCAAGGGGATATACAGATTATTCCCAAAAAACAATACGAAGCCATGAAGCCGTGGGTGGATAAGGGATTGATGTACGAGGAGGACAATAAAATCTACGCCTGGATCAATCGCGGATTGTTTCGAGGCCGCCGGGCGGACGATATGGAGTTGGTGGGGGGATTGTTCGCCAAAACCAAATTGATCGAAAAGAATTCCGGAGAAGATCAAGCGACGATCTTCATCGATGAAAACCTGGATGTAAAACCGATCGTCATCCATCCCGCGCCGAGCATCTTGCGGCCCTATCTGCCAAGCGACGTTTACAAGCGCCTGTACAACTTAAAAGACGGCGAGAATTACGCCGAAGGGTATTATGAGATTGCGAATCTACCGGATATCAGGATTAAAGGCATCTATTCCGGCTCGCCCATGCAAGCACGAATTATCCCCATCCTCAACCAAAACCGCGAGCCGGCCGCCTATATGATTCTAGGCGTGCAAACGCTGAAGGTGTGGGATATTCTCGTTATGAAGATGGCGTATGGTTCATTGAGCGTCCTCTTAGCCATCGTATTTTTGGCGGTTTTGGTGGCGAGATCGCTGGTGAAGCCGATTTACGAACTGGCGGACGCCGCCCGCCGCATGTCGCAAGGAGATTTCGACGCGCGGGTCAATGTGACGGGAACAGAGGAGCAGCAAGTGCTCCGATTGACGTTCAACTCCATGGCGGACAGGATTCAACGGCAATTCGAACAAGTCAGGCAGAAGACGCGGGAATTAGAAGAAAGTAACCGGGAGCTGGATCAAACGCAACATTTCCTGCAGAACATTCTGGCCAACATTCGCAGCGGCGTGATGAGCGTGGACCGGCAAGGACGCATCAGCCACATCAACAGGGTCGGCGTCGAAATGCTGCATCTATCGGAGTGGAAAGGCAGCCAGGTGGAAGAAGCGATCTCGTCTCCGGAATTGTTGCGCCTGGTAAGCGGCGCGTTGAAGAACGTTCGGTCGGTTTATCAACAGGAGATTCCCTGCCGCTGCCGGGAGGGAGAGACCTTGTCGCTGCAAGTCAGCGCCGTTCCATTGATGGAAGAATCGGCGTTGACGGGATTGGTCGTTACGTTTCACGATCTGTCCGATATCCGACGGCTGGAAGAGCAGGTGCGCCGGCAGGACCGTCTGGCGGCTTTGGGGCGCATGGCGGCGGGCGTGGCCCATGAAATCCGCAATCCGTTGGGCATCATCCGGGGGTCGGCGCAGCTGCTGAATAAGCGGTTCGGCGGAATGCAAGGGGAAGAGGGTTTATCGGTATTCATCATCGAGGAGGTCAACCGGCTTTCGCGCGTATTAAACGATTTTCTCATGTTCGCGCGTCCGCCATCGCCCAACCTGGAGGAGATGGCGCCGGAAACGCTGCTGCAACAGGTTCTTGCCTATGCGCCGGCGGAAAAGGGATTCGATGTGAAATTGGATGTGGAGCCGGAACTGCCCGCCGTGGCGGCGGATCCGGGATTGACGCGGGAATCCTTTTTGAATTTGCTGATCAATGCGCAGCAAGCCATGCCGGACGGCGGAACGATTACGCTGCGGGCTTTTGCGCGATCCAGCCGGGAAGTGGCGTTCGAAGTCGTGGATCAAGGCGTTGGGATTCATCCCGAAATGCTGGATCAGATTTTCGATCCCTTTTACACGTCGAAAGACAACGGCACGGGTCTGGGATTGTCGCTGGTGCATCAGAGCGTTTCCAGCCAGGGCGGCAGCGTGGAGGTGGAGAGCGTTCCCGGCCAAGGAAGCTGTTTTCGCTTGATCTATTCAACGTGGGAATCCATTCGCAGCATTGAAACGGATCGCAGCGCGGTTTGAGGCTGCCTTTATGCTGCTCGCCGCTTTCTCCGATCGATTTTATACTATAGGATTCGAAGCGGCTGGTTGGAATCGTCCAACTGAAAATTCGGACGGCCTGGGCCGTCAATACAATATAAAATGGAACGCGCAATGATAAATAAAAATTTAAAGATGCCATTGGCGATAGGGTTTTTCTTGGCGGCGGGATTGTTTTATTCTTGCGGAAATACGGAAGACCGTTTTGGATCGGTGGATATGTTTCATGGACGGCCAAAACCGCCGCGGATGGTTCTTCGCTCCTTGCTGGGACCGCTGCCGGGGGGGCCGTTTCCCAGCCAGAAGCCAGGCGGGATTCTGGTGATGGATACGGGAGCGGACTATAACGGCGAGGTTTCGTTGACCTACGCGCAGAATTTGTTGGAACGTTACGCAACGAAAAGACGGTCGGGAGATATTCCTTTTCATTTTTTGATCGATGGAGAAGGCATCGTATACGCCGGGCGGGAAACCTCCATTCCGGCGGAGTTGCACGAGGGCGATCCATTTCTGTTTCGGCCTCCCATGGAAAAACTATCATTGATGGAAACGCGGCTGGCTTGGCTCAAGAATCCAGCGAAGAATTTGGACGGTTATATCGTCATCGCATTTCTGGGCGACTACGACCATCTATTGGTGAATAAGGAGCAGGAAAAATCCTTCTTCCAATTATGCGCCTATTTGACTTATACGCATAACATATCGTTGCGGCGAATTGCCGGATTGAAACAGGTTTATCCCGAAAGCAAGAATCCCGGCTTTTATTTAAATACGTATATGAATTACAATGTTTTGGCGAAGGAGATTCCGCCTCCGCCGATGCAGCACCGCTTTCTGGTTACTCCGGACGCGAAATAGTTCAAGACGAACAGGCTGTGCGCCGTCCTTCTTTCGACGGCGGCGCCGGAGGCGTTTATAATGCCCCCGAAGGAGCGAGACGAAGGCTCCATTAGATGGATTGCGAGGTGTGGAAAATGCAAAGAGTATCCATGATAGCGGTCTATGACGAATATTGCATCGGCGTCCGTTACATGTCCTCGATTTTGAAGCAGGATGGACACGAGGCGAATATTGTTATTTTCAAAGGCGTTTCCTACATCAGTCCCACCGATGTTCCCCCGCCGGAGAAGCAGGACGACGGCGGTTATTACAGCATGTGCACCTATACGACGGAGAAGGAACTGGATCTGCTTTTAGAGACGCTCAAAGAGCAGGATCCTCACTTGGTAGGAATGTCTTTCACATCCGTGAGTTTCGGACTGGCTAGTTTTTTGACGAAAAAAATCCAGGAAACTTTGAAGGTTCCCGTGATCTGGGGCGGCGTCGATTCGACCGTCAATCCCGATGAAAACATTCAAGTCGCCGATATGCTCTGCATTGGAGAAGGAGAATATCCCATGCAGGCGCTAGTCAACGCCATGGACCGCGGGGAAGACATAACCCATATCCCCAGCATCTGGGTGCGGCAAGACGGACGCGTATATAAGAACGGCGTCATGCAATTGGAACAGCATCTGGATAACTATCCTTTCCCGGATTACGAACTCGATCGTAAAACAGTGATTTTCCGGGATAAGATTCTCGATGCCCCCTATCCCCCCATGACCCATCTTTATACGAATTACATGATTATGGCGTCGCGGGGATGTCCCTTTACCTGTACCTATTGCTGCAGCGGGCATTACCACGACATTTACAAGGGTGACCGTCCATTGCGCCGCCGTTCGGTGGATAACGTCGTCGCTGAATTGAAATACCGGCTGAAAACATGGCCTTGGCGATTGGATCGCATCGAATTGTACGACGACGTGCTGCCGGTCAACAATAAATGGCTGAGGGAATTCGCGCCGGTCTATTCCACGGAAATCGCGCTGCCATTCTTCGGATATACGCATCCCAACGTAGGCGAACCGGAAAACCTGCGCTTGCTCAAGGAAGCGGGGATCAGCTATCTTATCATGGGCGTGCAATCGGGCAGCCAGCGAGTGCTCCATAAATATTACGACCGGCGCCATACCAAGGAGCGCACGATTCAGACGGCGCAGAATATTCTCGACGCGGGCATTAAACTGCTATGCGATTTCATCGGCTACAATCCCTTAATTAACAATGAAGACAACATCGAAACGCTGGATCTCATCTGCGACATTCCCAAGCCGTGGGGAATCATCAAATTCAATCCGATGGCGTTTTACGACAATTACCGGTTGACGAAGATCGCGCAAGAAGAAGGCATCATGGATCAGCTGGAGCGTCCCAAAGGCGTGCACGCCTGGCAGGCGAAGATCACGCCCATCATGGTTTTCTGGGAATTCATCCATACCCTCGGGCATTTCGAAGGATTCACCAAAGAAAAGGTGATGGGACTGGTCAACGACCAGTATCTGCGCGAGAATCCCGCCATTTTGGAGGAGATTGTAGTCAATCTCTACAACGCCACGTACCTGGATGGCAATTCGGTCATCAATAAGGATCAATATATTCAACAATTGCGCTGGCGGCTGGCGCAAGCGGAGAGATCGCCCGTGTTGCGCGCTTATCGCAAAGTCAAGAACCTGGTGGCGTAGCGGGATTCTTGCGCAAAACCATAAATACGTTATAGGCGAGGCGCAGATGCGGCGAAAACAACCCATGCAGCAGCGGGATGGCTCGGCGTTGGTTGAGAATAGGGTTGACGAAGCGGACATGTTCGACGGCGAGGAGGGGCGAGGCCAAACGCATGGCGTCCCCCGCCGTCAACATGTTGCAATGATCCCCGCCGATGTTTCCCTCGGAGCCGCCGAGAAAAAGAAGCGCCAATTTCGTCTGCTGGTTGAAATTGGGGAAGAAAAGAAAGAACCTCCCGCCCGGCTTCAACAACCGCCGCGCTTCCTGGAAAAGAGCGCAAAGCGATTCTTCCAGGGGGACGTGTTCGATGACGTCGAAGCAGTACATCCAATCGAGGCCGCCGTCTTCCAAAGGAATCGGCGCGCCAATATCCTGCCAAAACGCCTTTTGTACCAACCCTTCCCGTTCGATCGATTCGCAAGCGTCTCGCGAGAGATCGGCGGCGAAACATTCCATTTTCGGATTCAGTATTCTTAAAATCCGCAGGTAGTGGCCGTAAGCGCAACCCATATCGAGAACGCGCTGGGGAGTGGGATCGTTTAGCGGTTGGTATTCGTTAACGAGCGCGAATTTTTGATGGATTTCTCCAAGCCGGGAGAGAATATCGCCGTATTCCCGGCGCCATTCCTGACGGTCTTCTACATACTCGACGGGAAGGCCGCGGGCGCCGGGGCATTCGGGAGCGCGAACGCATTCGGCGAAGGCGCGTCCGCCGCGCTCCGCCCGGCGCATGGGCGAATGGCACTTGGGACAGAAGAGCGCTTTGCGGCGAAAATGGTTGAGGAAATCGCGAGAGGTCATTATGGGTTCCGGTTGCGCTGCATTCCGATAGTAGAAGACTATCGGCGGGGGGAGCGTAGTTTCTTTTTTCCTCTCTGCGTTTTTTTCCTCAAACAATTGAGAAGATCATTTCTCATTGACATCGGTTTTTACTATAATATAGATATTCCATAACCTATCCAGTATTACGAGAAAAAAAACGGCGCCTTCTATGACGAATGAAAAAAAAGGATTGCAACCGCGCACCCTTACGCACGAGTTCGATGAGATATCGTCTTCGATTTCTTCTATTCAGGAATCCGTGGATATCCCGCGCATCCAATTGATCCTTGCGGAAAAGCGAACGAGTTTAGCGGTTATGCGTACGGGCATCGCCGTGTTTACTCTGCCTTTATCCGTTATAACTGTCTTGATCGCCACATCGCGTTATTATTCGTTTTTGGAAAATTACTATTTTCTAATTCCCTTGTTGATTCTTTGTCTTGGATTGGTAGTGCTGGGCGTATATTTGGTGCATCGTTCCATCATGCGCTTATGGAAACTAGACGCGTTGATAGAGAAGATTAAAAGAGAAGACGCAACCCTTTCCGTTTTTTTAGGCAATGGCGTTTGACCCGCCATTGTTATCGTTATTCTCCTCAAAAAAAGATGGGATAAGCCCAATCAATTCCTTGACAAGCCGATCGTTTTAATTATATTGACACTAACGCGGAAAGGAGGTGGTCCACTTATGATAGATGAATGTAGGTCGTATCGCGTAGGTGGCTGCGGAGGTGGGGAGAGCTAATCGGCTCCCATCCTTCCTCGATTGCCAAGAGGATTCGAAGCAGGCGATAATTAATAACGCGCCGAACGGGAGCGGTTCTCCCGGCTCTCCAATCCCAACAGCTTGCCGATTTCAAAGAAGGCGGTCAATGTTTGGCCGCCTTCTTTATTGAATGGCGTTAACAACCGATTATGGATAATGCCGTTGCTCGAATTTCAATCCTATCCATTAGAGGTTTGTGCAAAATTCATAATTTCCGCTTTAAAATTCTCCCCCCAAGCTTGGGGGGAGTTAGAGGGGGGTTGATTTAGTTAGACTTAAAACAATCCCCTCCTAACCTTCCCCAAGCTTGGGGGAGGAATAATAGAGTTTTGCAAGAGGCTCATTAGAATCTTCTCAAGGTATTGCTCTAATTTAAGGCTTGAGATAAAGTGTTTTACCGCGCAACCGTAGGCGGGAGTTATCCATTCCGCTTACGGATTTGCGCCCATAACAGACCCGCGTTCTATCGAATCCACACCTGGCTTGCCAAACTTCATGAGCGCGTTGGATCCCATTTCTCCTTGGAAAGAGTACTATTATGCAAAATCAAGCGCCCTGGGTAACGTTTCGTCCGGAAATTAAAGTAATGGATTGCACGATCCGCGACGGCGGATTGATTAACGATTCCAAATTCGATGACGCCCTCGTGCGCGCCGTCTATGAAACTTGCCTGGCGGCAGGCATCGATTACATGGAAATCGGCTATAAGAATTCCAAGCGCGTATTTCCCCGCGAAAAATTCGGTCCGTGGCGGCATTGCGATGAGAGCGACATGCGCCGCATCGTCGGCGAAAACAAAACGCCGTTGAAATTGTCCGCCATGGCCGACGCTGGCGGCAAAAGCGATTGGCAGACCGATATTCTCCCCAAAAATGAGAGCGTGCTCGATATGATCCGGGTGGCGTGTTACGTCAACCAGATTCCGGAAGCTGTCGAGATGATTAAGGACGCCCATCAAAAAGGATACGAGACGACCTGCAACATTATGGCCATATCCGTGGCGCAGGACGCCGAAATCGACCAGGCGCTGGAAGTGCTCGCTCAAACGCCCGCCTCGACCATCGTAATCGTCGACAGTTTCGGCGCACTCTATTCCGAACAGATCAAAATTCTGGTTAAAAAATATCAAAAAGCCTTGGAAGGAACGGGAAAAGAGATCGGCATTCACGCTCACAACAATCAACAACTGGCTTTCGCCAACACCATCGAAGCCATTATCGACGGCGTGAACCGCATCGACGCCACGATGGCGGGCATGGGACGCGGAGCGGGCAATTGCCCGATGGAGCTGCTGCTTGGTTTCCTGCGCAATCCCAAATTCGACCGCCGTCCCGTATGGCAACTGTTGCAGGATCATTTCCTCAAACTGAGCGAAAATCTGGATTGGGGTCCTTTCCCGCAATACATCGTTACCGGCCAAATGAATCAGCATCCTCGCACCGCTATCGCCGCGCGCGCGGGAGACAAGAAGGACAAATTCGTAGAATTTTACGATAAGTGCACCAGCGACGAATAATACCAATCTGCTTTGAGATTGTCGCTTTTCAAATTCCTCTCCCAAGATGGGGAGAGGTTAGGTGAGGGTTGATATTATTAGACTTATTATTCACTCACCCTAACCCTCTCCCAGAGGGCGAGGGAATATATAAGCAATAATCCTAGCGCATGCTGGTATAAAATCACCGGGGGGATTTATCGCATCTTTCCCTTTTGGCCTTCCTTGGGATTTTCTTAACGGAAATAGCGTTCCAAAAAGCGGTCGCGCCAGGATGTCGGCAGACGTTCCAATAGGGTTCGCTTTTTCGCATCGGCCCCAATGAGATAGCGGGCCTTGGGGCGCCGCGCCGTGAGAGCATGAATAACCGCGTTCGCGACGATGGCGGGGGGGACGGCGTTTTTCTCCGCCTCTTTCGCCAAACGCAAAAAAACCGCCAGCGGATCTTTGTATAATTGCATTTTTTCTTCGTCCACCTGGGCGAAGAAGGCTTCCGCTTCCTTTTGCGACTTCTCCCAAATCGGCGTCTTTACCGCCCCCGGCTCCACGATGGACACCGAAATTCTCCACGGCCTGAGTTCAACTCTTAAGGAATCGGTCAGCGCCTCCAACGCGAACTTGGATGCGTTATAGGGACCTCCGAAAGGCATGGAGCTTTTTCCGGCAATGGAACCGATGTTAACGATGCGCCCTCTTCCCTGGCGCAATAGTGGCAAAAACGCTTGCGTCACGGCGGCGGCGCCGAAAACGTTGACCTCGAACTGACGGCGCCACATATCGATGGGAACCAACTCAATCGGCCCTACTACGCCGATCCCCGCGTTATTCACCAATCCCGACAAACCGAATCCGCCCGATTGGGATTTGACGATTCCTACCGCCTCGGCGATCTGTTCCGGCTTCGCGACATCGAGAAAGATGGGGGAAAACCGGGGGGACATTCCTTGTCCCAACGCTTTATAATCGCTTGGTTGGCGCACGCCGGCATAAACGCGATACCCCATGCCGTCAAGCTGCAAGGCGCACTCCCGTCCGATGCCGGTAGAGGCTCCGGTAATAAGAATGGAGGGTTCGTTCATATCTTTTATCATTCCCACGATCATATTTTTATAGATAGACGATAATCTCTTCAACGATTCATTCCTATTCTATCATGGTTTAAGCAATTTAAGGGTTCTTCATAAAACAACTTACCTTCGTTCCGATTATTATTACTTGCCTATCTTTTTTAAGCATAATGAAATTTTAATCATTTTATCTTGACAGATGTCGCATATTGGGCTATTGTATTGGTGAACGGCGTATTATAGATAATTAATATATATTTTTGTTTATATAGGGGGTGATCTCTCTTCTCTCCGCAATGCTAACCATATAATAATTCGCATAAACAAATATAACAAACGCATTACGCATTCCTCTCGCATCGGCGATGGGGGAAAAAGGAGGAAATCATGTTGAAAAAATCCGCTATTCTCTCTCTCTCTCTCTCTCTCTCTCTCTATGACCATATTCGCACTCGCCGCTAATTCACAGGAAAAAGCTATTGAAAAGGTCTTTGATTTCGTCGAGAATAAAGACCAAACCGAATGGCTCAACTTGGAGCGCTCCCTGGTAGCCCTTGATGCCGAGGACGAAAACCAAAGCGTCGTCAAGATGCGTCCCGCCGTCATGCGCACCGGCGATCCCAAGATCGGCGTCGTCATGGGCGCCGCGCTCTACATGAAAGCTCAGCCCGTGGCGGGAAAGGGGAACTACGGCGTGTTCGGCCAGCGCATCGTCCAGATACCCAACCGGAAATACATCCAGTTCCAAGGGGGAGCTGAAATCCTCAGCGGAGCGCAATATCCCGTCGATTTCCATCTCCTGGTCGAAACGCGCAAGGATGCCGGCAGCCCCTGGCAGGCTGACGCCGCCTTCCCCGCCCGCGGACTCGATTCCAACCACGCCGTCAGTCCCGGCTCGTGCTGGTTCATGGAAGATTTGACGCAATGGGCAGGCCAGGAAGTGCGCCTCTCCCTTGTCCTAAGCATCGAACCGTCCTACACGAAAGTAGGCACCGCCGAACGCTGGGATCCGTCGGAAATCTCGGCGAATATTTTCTCCGCCGAGCTTATGGCCTGCACGTTTAAGGTGACGCTGGGGAAAATGGAAGAAGAAAACCCCTCTCCCGGAACTGTCCAACCTGGAAAGCGAGTTGGTAGAACATCTTCACAAGGCATTAATAAACCGCTAATAAGCAATGCGACAATCGATTTAACAACGAATACTCTTGAAACCGTACTCGACGGATCGCAGTCTTCTCATGGATATTTGGCAAATCCCAGCGATTTTCCATTATGCTCTGAACAGATTCCCGCGTATTCGTACACGGATGGTCAAGGTCAACATAATGTTGCAGCCCGTTACGTCTGCTATTTGACGGCGCGGCGATGGGATGGCCATACGGATCATGGGGCCTATGGTTATATTGATGCTGCATCTGCAATATCCGAAGATTCTGTCTATGGCGCTTGTTCAAGAGTTATCGATTTTTGCACAGAATCGACTCTTAAACTAAATAGCGCTTCCGTTAGCCAGATTCAAGGTTATTTACAGAAGGATGCGGCCGGTAATGCCATTGCCGTACTTAAACCAAGCGGAGACTCTTCGAGAAATTTCGACGATCATTGGGTAGGAATCTCTTCTGTTCGATCAATGGCTCTGTCTGATAGTACTAAAACTCTTCACGCCTTTTACAATGCGGAAGATCATTTCAAAGATATTGATGGCGCAACGGGTGATCACAATATTAATTACGATGGAAACAAATATTACCCGGAAACAGGATATGGAAAGGAATATGCCGATTATAAGTACGTCTGTCAAGCGACAATTATTCTTCCCCCTCGACGACAATTATTTTTCCCTGTTTGACTCAGCAACCAATCCGTCTTTGAAACGCGGTTATAGGAATGTAGATTTGTGATTTTTTCCTCCTGGGCCTG